>JBKPCZ010000148.1:0-23396 GCA_046727665.1 Chloroflexota bacterium | reverse complement strand
CGTCGAGGACTACATGGACGGACTCATCTCGCGGCGCGAGCTGCTCCGACGCGTGACCCTCATCTCAGGAAGCGCGGCTCTCGCGGCGAGCATCGTTGCGGCATGTGGAACGCCGACGCCGAGCACCACGGGCGGGGCGGCGACGCAGACCGCCGCGCCGACAGCGGCGGCGACCCCGTTCGTGCCGCAGGCCTACGCGACGCCGCCGCCCTCGCCCGTCCCGAGCGGGGTGACGGTGCAGGAGAACGATCCGCGCATCACCGTCTCGAAGCCCGAGGTGAAAGGCTCCGACGGCGCACCGCTCATGGCGTACATGGCGAAGCCGAATACCACCGCGCGCGCGCCAGGTGTTGTCGTCATCCACGAGAACCGCGGCCAGACCGAGCACATCCGCGACGTCGTCCGGCGCGTCGCGACCGCGGGCTTCATCGGCATCAACATCGACCTCGCGGCTCGCGACGGCGGCGCCGCGAAGCTCACCGATCAGGCGGCCTACAACGCCGCGCTCGCGAAGCGCAGCACCGCGGACAAGATCGCCGACCACACCGCGACCATCACGTTCCTCAAGGGCCAGTCGAGCGGCTCGGTCGGCGTGACCGGTTTCTGCTTCGGCGGCGGTGAGGTGTGGAGCATCCTCGCGGCGGGCCTCGACGTGAAGGCCGCGGTCCCTTTCTACGGACCGCAGCCGACGAACTACGCCGACATGGCGAAGACGAAGGCGGCCGTATCCGCCGTATACGCGGAGCTCGACACACGCATCACCACGAGCTCCCAGCAGATGGAAGAGATCCTGAAGGCGGCCGGCGTGCCGTACAAGATCACGGTGTATCCGGGGGTGAATCACGCCTTCCACAACGACACCAACGCGGCCGGCGACCGCTACAACGCGGCAGCGGCGCAGAAGGCCTGGGTAGACACCGTGGAGTGGTTCCGGAAGTACCTGCTCTAGCGGACGGATCTGCTCAGCGCGACCTCGACCCGAGCGCCATACGCGTGATCGGCCCATACGTGCCGGTCGGCGCGATGCCGACGTCGCGCTGGAACGCCGTCACCGCCTCCTGCGTGATCGGACCGTAGTACCCGGTGACGACATCCATGTAGCCCAGCCTGCCCAATGACCGCTGCAGAGTCTCGACATCCGCTGACCGATCGCCGGGCGCGAGCGAAGCGCTCGGCATGGCCGCGTCGGCGCGAGAGAGAGAACGAGCGAGGGCCGCGGCGGTGAGCTCGCCATAGAAGCCCGTCGCGGGAACGCCGCTCGCCGACTGGAACGCCCGCACGGCGGCGAGCGTGCGTGGACCGAACGTGCCGCCGCCCGCGGCGACGATGTCGGGCGGGATGAAGCCCAGATATGCGAGGTCCCATTGCAGCAGCGCGACCTGCGGGCTGACGTCGCCGAACGAAAGTCCGGCGCGCGGACGGCAAGCCTGATGATCGCATTCGGGATCGACGACGCTCGACACGAGCACCGCGCCTCCAGCTGCACAGCTGCGCACGAGCGCCATGTAGTACGACCAGTCCCAGGCCGGACCGGGGTCGGCGTGATCGGCACCGGGGACCTCGCTGTGACCGACGATGTGCGCACGGTCCAGCGGAATGCCGTAGCGGCGCGCGATGGCGCAGACGAGCCGCGCCGAGCTCTGGTACTGCGCGGCGGTGTAGCCGATTCCCCTGCGCGGATCGAACTCGTGCTCGATCCCGATCGTCGTGCGGTTCACCCCGCGCGCGTGGAACGCCGTGTCCGCCTCCGTGACGAACTGCGTGATCTCACCGTCGGCCGCGCGAACGACGTAGTGGGCGCTGGCATGCGCGATCGGGTCGTGGAACCACGAAAAGACCGCCGCGTACGGACCGTCCGTCCCATGGATGACGATCGCAGACACGCGCTCACCGCCACGGCCGACGTTGTAGTTCTGTGGTGCCGCGGGAGACCAGCGCAGCGGTGGATACCACGATGGTGGCGCAGCGGAAGCCGGCTGCGCTGAGACCAGGAACGCGCCGATCACGATCGCGAGGACGAGACATTTCCGCGCCATAGCAGGGGCAGGGATGATACGTCGGGCTAGGTCTTCTTCTCCAGCATCGCGCGGAGCGCCTCGCGCCCCTCCGGCGTCGCTCTCGACTTCTCCGGAACGATGATCTTCGGCTCCTCGGGCTTCGCGGCCGCGCCGTGAAGATCCGTGGCCTCGCCGCCGGCCTTCTTGATCGCCTCGGCCTCGGCATCCGGCGACTCGAGCCCGATGAGCTTGTCGACCGTCTTGCGGTTGCGTATCGAGCGCGCGAACGACGCGAGCACCAGCGGATCGCGTAGCGCGCGCGGATCCTGCTGCGCGAGCGGCGTCATCGCCACCTGCGCCGCAAGCTCGTTCGACGAAACGGTGATGCCTTCCTTCTTCGCGATGGCATCGAGCACGAGGATCGACTTCGCGCGCCGCTCGGCCGCGGGCTTCCACTCGCCGCGGATCTCGTCCTCGGTCTTGCGCGCCTGTAACAGGAACTGCTCGAAGGTGATCCCCTGCTCGCGCACGCGGGCCTTCAGGTCGGCGACCATGTGGTCCAGCTCATCCTGCACGAGGACCTCGGGCACCTCGACGGTCGCCGTGTCGACCGCGTGCTCGAGCATCTTGTCCGCCGCGGTGTCGCGCGCTTCGTGGAACGCCGAATGCGCGAGCTCGTTCTTCACCTCGCGACGCAGCGCGGCGATGTCGGCGACGCCCACGGTCTTGGCGAAATCGTCGTCGAGCGCTGGCAGCACCTTCTCCGAGACCTGGCTCGCCCGGATGGAGAAGGTGCCCTTCTTTCCGCGCAGCTCGTCCGCAGCGGTGTCGGCCGGGAACTCGAGCTCGACCGTCTTGCTGTCACCGGCCTTCAGGCCCACGAAGGCCTCGCCGAGACCGGGGATCGACGTCTTGCGCGCGGCCTCGACATGCGCGTTGCGCGCGAAGGGAGGAAGCGTCTTGCCGTCGACGGTCACGTCGATGTCGACCATGACGATGTCGCCTTCCTTCGCGGGCCGAGCGACCGGCTGTAGCTGCGCGTGCGACTCGCGCATGGCCTCGATCGTCTTTTCGATCTCCTCCTCGCTCGGCGGAGCGGGCTCGACGGTCGCACCGTGCGCCGCGTACTCACCCAGCATCACGTCGGGCCGGACGGTGACCGTCGCGTTCCAGCGCAGCGGCTGGCCGGCCTCCAGCTGCGTGATCTCGACCTTGGGATCATCGAGCGGCGAGAGGTCCTCGAGCTCGACGATCTCGCGGTAGGTCTGGTCGACGAGATCCTCCGCGGCGTCAGCCCAGAGGTGCTCAGCACCGTAGCTGCGCTCGTACATCGCCCGCGGTGCCTTGCCCGGACGGAAGCCCGGGATCTTCGCCTTCTGGTTGTGGCGCTCGAACGCCCGGTCGGCCTGACGCGTCAGGCGCTCGGCGTCGACCTCCACCTCGAGCGAGACCTTCGATCCCGCGTCGCGTCGGATGGTGTGGCGGAACGAGCGTTCGGTGGGCGCGGAGGTGGTGGGAGCATCGGACATGGGACGGTCATAGTGTATGGCGGATGCACTTTTACGAGATACACGAGGGCGACGAGGAGGTCGGCACCGCGGTCCTCCTCGCACACGACATGCGGATGGAGCCGTTCGAGTTCTTCGAGCTCGTGAAGAAGGCGAGGACCCTCGTCCTCGACTCGTACGAGGAGGACTCGCTGGCCGAGGCGATCGCGAACGAGCTCCAGCGCTCCAGCGGCTTCACGCACGTGACGGACGACCTCCTCGTGGCTTCGGTGAACGTGGACGAGAGCGAGGAGAACACCTTCCTTCTCACCGAAGAGGGCGACACGCGCACGCTCTTCATGTCGCGTGAGGAGAACGGCGAACCCCACGACGACCACGACGATGAGGAGGAGCGCGACAACTAGTGGAGCGCGTCGGCTTCGTCGGCACCGGGATCATGGGCGCGCCGATGGCCCGCAACGCCCTCCGGGCGGGCTTCTCGGTCACGCTGACGAACCGCACGCCGACGCGCGCGGAGCCGCTCGCGAAGGACGGCGCCACCGTGGTGAAGACGCCGCGCGAGGTCGCGGAGCGATCCGACATCGTCGTCACCATGGTCCCGAACACGCCCGACGTCGAGGCCGCGGTCTTCGGCCCTGACGGCGTCGCCGCGGGCGCCCACGACGGTCTCCTCCTCGTCGACATGAGCACCATCTCGCCCGCGGCGACGCGCCAGTTCGCCGCGCGCGCGGCCGAGAACCGGCCGCCGTTCCGCACGCTTGACGCACCCGTGTCGGGCGGCGAACCGGGCGCGATCGAGGCGCGCCTTTCGATCATGATCGGTGGCGATGCGGCCGACGTGAAGCGCGCGACGCCGCTCTTCGAAGCGCTCGGCAAGACGATCATCCACATCGGCGATCACGGCGCGGGCCAGGCCTGCAAGCTGGCGAACCAGATAGCGGTGGCGCTCAACAACCTCGGCGTGTCCGAGGCGCTGGTGTTCGCCGCGTCACAGGGGATCGACCTCGAGAAGACACGCCAGGTCATCGCGGGCGGCGCGGGGTCGTCCTGGGCGATGCAGAACTATGCACCGAAGATGCTCGCCGGCGATTTCCGCCCCGGCTTCATGGTCGACCTGCAGCAGAAGGATCTGCGCCTGGTCCTCGACAACGCCTTCGCGGATCACATTTCGCTCCCCGGAGCGGCTCTTGTGCACGAGCTCTACAACGCGTTGCAGAAGGATGGCGGCGGCCGCGAAGGCAACCTCGCGCTCATCAAGGTCATCGAGCGGCTCGCGGGGATCGAGGCTCGCGTACGGTCCTGACCTTCGACCGCGCGCTCGCGCGTCTGGCGCGGATCACCGATCTGAACGCGCGCTGGCGCTGGCGCGATGTCGATCCACCGGCCAAAGCGGGCTACGCGCTGTTCAACGCGCTCGAGGAAGAGCAGATGGCCGTCGCGTCCCTGGCGCCGGACGGCGACGAGGCCTCGCGCATCCTCACGCTCGCGCAGGTCGCGTTCGGCCGCCTTCGCGGCCTGCTCGCCGGTATCGACGACGACGTTCTGGACCGCGCCCCGGCCGAGGGTGAGTGGAGCCTGCGCGAGACACTCGCGCATGCGATCAGCGTCGAGCGCTCCTATCGCGCGAATACGCAGCACGCGCTGACCCGCCGCGACGACGAGCCGCTCACGCTTCCGCCCGAGCGCCGGCCCAAGCCCGACCCCGACGACACGAGCGGCGGTTCGCTGGACATCCTCGCCGCGTTCGCCGCTCGTCGGGCCGAGACCGATGCCGCGCTCGTAGGTCTCGACGCGCAGCAGCTCGTGCGACCTTCGCAGTGGGGTCCCTATGAGGTGCCGCACCGGATCGACGTCCGTTTCCGCCTGCACCGCTTCGCGTCGCACATCGTCGAGCACACCGTGCAGTGCGAGAAGGCCGTCGAGCCGCTCGGCATCACGCTGAACGATCCTCGCGCCGTGGTGCGCGCGATCGGCGCGATGCGCGGATCGCACGAGCGGCGTTCGCCGCGTGCGACGATCGACGCGCTCGACGCGGCGCTGCTCGCGCGTGCAGACGCGATCGGAGCCTAGTCCTCATGGCCCGTACCCTCCGTACCGATCCGCGTCATATCCGCTCAGCGCGACGCGCGGCATTCCCCATCGTGCGCGTGCGTCGCGCAGCAGCCGGTCGTCACCACCCAGCATCCGCTTCGGATGTGCGCGCGGCGCTGAAGATCTTCGGCGACGAGATCTACTACGGCGTGAAGATCGTGGAACTGATGCCCGCTCCCACCGCGCGTGGTCGTTTACCTCTCGGCCGCCTCATTGGGCCCGGCCACATCGTCATCTACGACCAGGCTCGCTCACCTTGGCGTCTAGGCAGTTCACTGAGCGCAGAACGTCGCGAGCGTCTGCGGATCGCGGGCGCTGCCGTAGATGCACAAGGTGTCGTGACGTGGCCCGGCGACACTCTCAAGCGGTTCATGCTGGGCCACGTGCTCGCACACGAGCTTGGCCATCACGTTCTTCAACACGAGCGTCGACTGCGCGGCACTCGTGCCGCGCGTACGCGCGACCACGAAGCTCGAGCAGAGGCGATCGCGGAGCGCCTGCGTACCCTTCTGCCGTGACGCTCGGTCTGTACGCCGACGGCGTCGAGAATCCTGCCAACCTGGATCGCATCGCGGATGTTGCTCGGCTGCTTGGCGCGACGTGCGTACAGGATGCTGTCGGACACCTCATCGCCATCGAGAACTCGCGAGGCGCGCACTCCGTCTATGGACGTTCGCCCTTGCGGGGCACGGCGACGCTCGCGCTCGGTAATGAGCGGCGCGGCCTATCGCGGAGGATCCTGGGGCGCGCGGACGAAACGCTCGTCATACCGACGGTCTCGCGCACTGTCACCACGCTGAACGTCGCGGCGGCGGCCGCGGTCGCAGGCTGGTTCGTCGTCCGCGGGTCGGGACCGCAAGCGACCGCCGCGCGACCGGAGCACCGCCGACCCACGCTGTTCATCGTTGGTGACGATCACGTCGAGGTCGGCTCGACCCTGCGATCCGCCGCCGCATTCGGCTTCCGCGATGTGCTCGTCGAGGACCGTGGCGCGGGCTGGTTCGACGGTACCGCGTCCGCGCGACGAGAAGCGCGAGCCGCAGCTCGCCGCCACAAGAATCCCCTTCGCATCCACCGGGCCGAGATCGGCAACGCCGCGCGCTTCGATGAGATCGTGCTCGTTTGCGCGTGGGAGGCTGCGAACCCGCTGCATCGAGAGCGACTGATCCGGGGTCAGCGTCAGCTCGTTGTCGTAGGCGCCGCATCGGACGAACTTGCGAGGATCGCGGGGGGCCGCTTGCGGGTCGCCACGCTTGGTCTCGTGCCCATGCAGCGCCCGCCATTGCGATTGGTTGCGTCCATCGTTCTCGCTGAGGTCGCGCGTCAGGTTGGACGGCGTCGTCCGGTGCCCGGGCGTCCGGCCGTCCGACGGCCGACATACCAGATCGCGCTTGAGCTGGCCGCACCAGCCGAAGTACGGCAACTTGATCAATCCGATCTCCTCGCCTTTTGACGCACCAGGTCCTGTTCGCGTGGTCGCGCGACAGCTACGCTTTCATCCGGGCGAGTGGAGTAATGGCAGCCTCGTGAGCTTTAGGAGCTCATGCTCGAAAGAGCGTGAGGGTTCGAGTCCCTCCTCGCCCACGGTTGTCGTTCCTGCTTGGGACGGCGTCCCCGCCCGACACGGTTGGGGGCCGGGTAGTTCAGAGTGAGAACCGGGTCGGCCACAGCAGCCACTAGGGTTCGGTACTTCTCACGAACGACGATCTCTAATGTCCCGTCATCGCCGAGCAGCACGCGCTCAAAGAGTTCCTCGATCACTGCCCGGCGCGAAGGGAGCGAGGCTGTCGCCACACGCGTGCAAGATCATCAAATGAACGGATCGCGCTTTGGTCGTCGTCCGTGGGAAGGTCATCGAGGGCGGACACAGCATTTGTCAGGTCGTCAGGTCCGCAGGACGCCAGTCAGCGGAAATGGAGACGATTTCGCGATGATGAATACGCCTGTGCGACTGCTGGTCTTGCTCGTCCTCCTCGCAGCATGTAGCTCGCCGCCTGCCGCGTCTCCCGCGCCGACGACTGCGGCGATGACCGTACCGACGCCGACCATCGCCGCAGCGACTGCCTCGTCAGTTGCGTCAGCGGCCGCTACGTCACGCGACTTTGCCGACACGTTGACCAAGGCATTTGCTGCGAAGGACGCTGACGCGGTCGGGCGACTGTTATCTAGGCAGGACGCGATCGGAGTCTCCGCGGTTGTCGAGCCGGTCCAGCCGAGCGACGCGCGTACGGGTAACTGCTGCGTGCTAAGTACCTCGGTCGTCTCGTTCGTCAACGAGTTGCGTGGGAAATTCGCGGACGGCTCGCTCAGTGTGGCCGTCGATCCGCAACTACAGCCGACGCCCGCAAACGCTCCCGGGGCGTTCTTTGTGACCTCCGACTGGCGCGAGTCCGACCGCACGGTGCGGATCGACCTCTATCTCCGTGACCTTGGTGGCGGATGGCAGTGGACGCAAGCGCTGCACCACTATCCACTGTCAGCCGCCAAGGGTGTCTGCATCGTTGACTACCGTCCACCGTGGGTCCCGACAGGAACCGTCACGAAGGGGTGCTGACGAATGCTCGCGAATCACCGGCATCGATTTCAAAGACCCGTTCAGTCATCCGGCAGATCCTCAAATGCCAGCCAGCGTCGGTGTTCCGCTTGGGTCTCGGAATCGACGCTGAGCCGGATGCCGGGGAAGAACGACGGCTGAGGATTCAAGTCCCTCCTCGCCCACCGCGTTGATGCGGTGAGCGCACGCGCGCTGCTCGCCTGCGGTGCCGTCGCGCCTGTGCTCTTCGTGATCACGTTCCTCATCGATGGCGCAACTCGCCCGGGCTACGACCCGTGGCGCAACTTCGTGAGCCAGCTGAGCACCGGCGAGCGCGGATGGCTGCAGATCGCGAACTTCGTCGTGTCCGGCACGCTGTTCCTCGCCGGTGCGGTCGGCCTCTGGCGCGTACGCGCGCCACACACGATCGCCGTCATCGTCGGCGTGCTCGGGCTCTCGCTGATCATCGCCGGCATCTTCGTCACGGACGCCGGACTCGGCTATCCGCCGGGTGAGCGCGTCCTGCCGCGGCCAACGCTCCACGACACGATCCATCAGCTCGTCTCCCTGCCGGCATTTCTCGCACTTGGGATCGCACCGATCGCGGCGGCGCTGAAGATACGGTCAGCGCGAGCCTGGACGGTGTATTCGCTGCTCAGCGGGATCGTGTCGCTGGCCTTCTTTGCGGCGATGGTCGCGGCGGCCGCGCAGGAGGAGCGCGTCGTCTCCGGCACGGCGATCGGTCTACTCCAGCGCGTCTCGATCGTCGCCGCGTTCGTCTGGCTCGCGGCTTTCTTCGCTCGTCTTCGGAGAGTCAACGGCGGGTAAATAGCGCCCAGGCGCTCGCTCGTCCCCTCGCTGGAGAGCAGGACCAGCGGTGGCTGACCGGTACCGTTTTCTCATTGTTTGTGCCTCACCGCGCCGCTATCCCTGAGCCGATGCGCAGTCGCGTGCTCGTCGCCGATGACGATCCCTCGACGCGGGCTCTGATCGACATGGCGCTGCAGGAGGCCGGGTACGACTGCGTCCTGGCGGCCGACGGCAGGGCCGCGCTCGAGCAGGCGCGGGCCACACGCCCCGATCTCGTCGTTCTCGACGTCGGCATGCCGTTCATGACCGGGGACGAGGTGCACAAGGAGCTGCGTCGCGATCCGCGCACGCGCTACGTCCCGGTCGTGTTCGTCACCGCGAAACGGACGACCGGCGAGCTGGCGGCGCGGCTGCGGAACGGCGCGGACGATTTCGTCGCCAAGCCGTTCGACGTCGACGAGCTGGTGGCCCGCATCGCCTCTGCGCTCCGCCGTGCCGCCGAGCTCCGTTCGCTCAATCCCCTGTCGGGTCTGCCGGGGAACCTCAGCATCGCCCATGAGATCGACGCGCTCCTCACGGAGAACGTGGACGCCGCGTGCCTTTATGTCGACGTCGATCACTTCAAGGACTTCAACGACCGCCACGGCTTCGCCCGTGGTGACCGTCTCATCGCCCACCTCGCCGAGCTGCTGAGCCAAACGGTGGGTGAGATCGGCGACGACGCATTCATCGGCCATGTCGGCGGCGACGACTTCGTCGTCCTTGCGCCGGGCGGGCTGGCCGAAGAGCTCGCGAAGGAGATCATCCGTCGCTTCGACACGTCGATCCCCGCCTTGTACGACGCCGAGGACCGCGCTCGCGGTTGGGTCGAGGCGCCGGACCGACGCGGCCGTACGCGCCGCGTACCGTTCGCGACGGTGTCGATCGGCATCGTCCCGCTCACGGCGGAGCGGTTCGCAAGCGCGATCGAGGTCGCGCGCGCGGCGGCCGAGATGAAAGAGGTCGCCAAGCGCCGGTCAGGCTCGGGCTACGCGGTCGACCGCCGTCGCGAGGGCGTCAGCGTCGCTTCGCGAACGCCGTGAGAACGGAGCGCAGCGAAAGGAGCGTCACGATCGCGACGAGCTGACCGACGAGGATCGTGCGATTCAGGTCGATCGCGGGTCGCCACGTCGCATCGCCGTCCTTGATGACCCACGCACCTGCCGGGCGCGCCGATAGGCCGAAGCCACCGCCGCCGTTGCCCTCCGTGTCGCCGCCGCCCCCAGCGCCGCCCATGACGTTGGCGGCGGGGATGATGGTCACGCCGTCCTCTTGATATGGCTCGCCGTAGACGCGGCGCACCGTGAGCGCGTCGCGCGCCTGGCTGATCGTTTCGAGCGCATTCATCGTCGGACCTCCCCTGGACGTCGTCGGTCCGACGATACGCCTAGATCGTGAGCTCGAGGCCCTCGCGCGCGACGACGACCTCGAGGCCGGGGAGCCGCTCGCTCGCCGCGCGCTGCGCGTCCCTGCCGATCCGATCGAGAGCGTCGTCGCTGCGGTCCGGGTCGTGGTGGTAGAGCACGAGGCGGCCGACGCCCGCCCTCGCCGCGATGTCGACGGCCGCGTCGACCGTCGAGTGTCCCCAGGTCGCCTTGAAGTCGCTCGGCAGGAACTGCCCGTCGTGGATGAGCGTGCTCGCGCCGGCCGAGAGTGGAATGACCGGATTCGGCTTGCCCGAGAACGCATCCTCCGTGTCCGTCGCGTACACGAGCGAGCGGCCGTCGGCCTCGATGCGGTAGGCGAGCGCGGGCGCCGGGTGGAAGATCGTCGAGGATCTGACGCGGAACGGGCCGACGCGCTCATCCGATCCATCGGTCATCTCGTCGATCTCCAGCTTCACCGGGAGGTCGTCGATGTCGACCGGGAAGAATGGATCGTCCATTCCAAGACCGAGGAGGTCCTTCATCTTGCGCGACTGTTTCGGCCCGATGATGCGCAGCCGGCTTTTCGGGTCGTATGCCGGACGGAAGAACGGGATGCCTTGGATATGGTCCCAGTGCAGGTGTGACAGCAGTAGGTCCACGTCGAAGGGACCCTTCGTGCCGCCGTTCATCATCGCCATGCCGAGCTCGCGCAGCCCCGTACCGGCGTCGAGGATGAGAAGCGCGCCGCTCGAGTCGCGCACCTCGACGCAGGCGGTGTTGCCGCCGTACCGGACGGTGTTCGGTCCGGGCGTCGGGATCGAGCCGCGCGTGCCCCAGAAGCGGATCTTCACTGCTCGCTCACGACCGCCTTCGGCGCGGCCCCCAGCGCGACCCGGTCGCGCTCCGACAGGCCCGCCGCCTCCTGGATGGTCCCCATGCCCTCGTCGCCCGGTTTCGGCCAGGTGTGCTTCAGCGCCGCGAGCGCGGCCTCGAGATGAGGCCGCGCGGCGTGGATCGCGGCCACCACCCTTGGATCGAGGTGGTCGGGTGCCATGCCGTCCATCATCTCCAGGGTCTTGTCCAGCGGATAGGCCGGCTTGTAGTAACGAGGCGCCGTGAGTGCGTCGAACACATCCGCCGCGGCGACGATGCGGGCTCCCAGCAGGATCGACGCCGCGCCCAGGCCTTTCGGATAGCCCTTCCCATCCATGCGCTCGTGGTGCTGCGATGCGATCACGGGCACGTCGCGCATGTCGCGAGGGAACTCCAGGTGCGCGAGGAACTCCCCGGTCTTCTCGGCGTGCGCCTTCATGTAGGCGAACTCGGCATCGTCGAGCCGTCCCGGCTTCTGCAGGAATCTGTCGCGCACCGCGATCTTGCCGTAGTCGTGGAGCAGCGCGGCGGCGCGGAGGGTCTCGAGATCCGTGCCCTGCAGGCCCATCGCGCGGCCGATCACGTCGGCGTAGCGAGTGACCCGCTGGCTGTGGCCCGCGGTCTGCTGGTCGCGCGCGTCGACCGTCATGGCGAGCGTCTCGATGAGCGTCTGCCAGAGCTGCTTCTGCTCGGCGATGAGCTGGGCGTTCTCGACGGCGACGGCCGCCGACGCCGCGAGCGACGCGAGCGTGTCCTCATCGGCGCTGGTGAACGCGCCGCCACCGCGCTTGTTCACCGCCTGGAACACGCCGATGACGCGCTCTTCCTGTCCGGTCATCGGATAGGTGAGGAGGCTCTTCGTCTGGTAGCCGGTCTGCTGGTCGGGCTCGGGATTGAAGCGCGGGTCCGCGTAAGCGTCCGGGATGTTGATGACCTCACCGGTCTCCGCGACGGTCCCGGCGATTCCGGTGCCGAGCGGGATGCGGATCTCATCCGTCCCCAGCGCGATGCGCGACCACAGCTCGCCCCGGTCCCGATCGACGATGAAGATCGTGGCGCGATCCGAGGCCAGCAGCTCGCGCGTCGCTTCGGCCATGAGCTGCAGCAGCGCGTCGAGATCGGTCACCGACATGAGGCGCCGCGTCACGTCGAGGATGATCTCGAGCCGCTGACCGGCCGTGCGCCGCTCACGGCTGCGGCGCTCGCTCATTCCGCCGACGTGATCCGCTCGGCGACCGGTGCGATGGTCTCGGCGATCTGCTCGAGCAGCATCTGATCGCGCCGCTCGAACGTGCCGTTGCGTTTGTTGAGGACCTGGATGACGGCGACCGGTTTTCCCTGGCTTCCCCACACGGGGACGACCAGCACGTTCAAGGTGCGGAAGCCGGTGCGCATGTCGAACTTGCGGTCGAAGCGTGTGTCCGCATACGCATCGGGGACGTTGATCGTCTCGCCGCTGAGCGCGGACTGGCCGGCAAGACCCTGCCCGAGCGGCAGGCGTATCTCCGTCGTCGTCCGTTGCGCGACGCGCGCCCAGAGCTCTTTCTTCTCGTGGTCGACGATGTAAAAGGTGCACCGCTCGGCGTCGACCGCTCGCGAGCAGAGCTCGACGAGACCGCGCAGGTATGCCTCTCGGTCCCGCTGCACCGACAGATGCCCGAGCTTGACGAGGATGAGCGCGACCTTGTCGTCGAGCATGTCGATCAATGGAATCCTGCCACGGCGGCCTTCGTGATCGCGATCTGTGGCGCCGGCGCGGCATTCGGGTTCGCGAGCGTCCCGATCCGATTGATCTGGAAGCAGGCGACCGGCTCCGCGCGACCCTTCACCTGGATCGCACCCAGGTCGACGTAATCGACATCCGTGCCGAGCTCGCCGAGCGTCTCGGCACTGCAGGCGACCTGGTCGCGACGGGCGATGTCCGACGACGTGAGACGCGACGCGACGTTCGCGGTGTCACCGATGACGGTGTACTCCATACGACCCATCGCGCCGAGGAAGCCCGCGACGACGTGGCCGGTGTTGATGCCGAATCCGAACGACACGTCGGGACCGCCTTTCGCGCGCTCGTCTTGGATCCACTTCTGCATCTCGAGCGCGCACTGCACCGCCTTGCGCGCCTCGTCCTCGACCTCGAGCGGCGCGCCCCAGATGACCATGATGTTGTCGCCGTTGTATTTGTTCACGGTCCCTTCGTAACGGTTGACGATATTCACCATACCGTCGAAGTAACGGTTCAGGTGTCCGAGTAGGATCGCCGGTGTCATGCCTTCCGAGATCGTCGTGAACCCGCGGATGTCACCGAAGAGGACGGTCACGCGCCGGTCCTCACCACCCAGCGCGAGCTGGCCGGTCTCCTCGCGGTCCATGATCGTGCGCGCGACGGCGGGCGTGACGAAGCGGCCGAAGGTGCTCTGCGTGCGCGACAGGGTGAGCTGCTCCTCGAAGAGCAGGTAACCAAGGGCGATCACCCACCAGAACGCCGACGGGATGACATAGCCGATCGACGGCACCTCCACGGGGCCCGTCCCGATGTCGCCCTGCGTCTGCAGGCCGAATAGGACGTACGCGCCGATCACATAGGCGACGAGCATGCCGAGCGCGCCAACGAAGCCCCACAGCCGCCAGCGGACGACCAGGAGCATGCCGAGAAGCGTCACGACGAGGAGCTGCGCGAGTGTGGTGAAGAAGCCCTGCTTCAGCACCGGATAGCGGTTGGTGAAGATCGACTGCGCCGTGTTCGCCCAGATCTCGACGCCGAACATCTTCTGGCCCTCGCTGTTCGGCACCGGATAGTCGTCCGGGATCGCGGAAACCGAATGGAACCCTACGAACACGGTCCGGCCGACGATGAGCTCGCGCGGGACGGCGCCGGCGATCACGTCCTTCATCGAGACGACGCAAAACTCTCCGGCGATCTTGCAGAAGCCGAGCGTCTGCTGCTCCTGTGTCGACGTCGCCGGTTCGGAGGCGTAGTAGATGGCCATGCCGCCACGACGGTTCAGCGGCATCACGCGGTCACCGAGCGGGGTCTTCAGGATGAGCTGATCGCCCTGCACGCGCACCTGTGAGATGTCCGCGCGCAGCTGCCGCGCGGCTGCGAGCAACGGGAGCGCGTAGTAGGTCGTCCCATCAGGCCCCTGGACGCGCAGCTGGGCATCGCGAACGCGCGAGTCGGGATCGGCGCTGACATTCACCGAGCCGGTTCCCACGGCGGCGTCGCTGAGTGGCGTGACCGGCAGCCATACGACGCCGTATCGCGTCGAATGATCGGTGATCACGCCGTCGCCACGGCCCTGCATCGCAAGGATCACGTTGCCGGCCTCCTTGATCGCGGCGGCGAGCAGCGCATCGTCCTCCGGACTCGGCGAGCGGTCGTAGAAGCTGAGGTCCATGGCGACCACCGTGGGGTTCTGGGCCTTGAGCGATCGCAGCAGATCCGCGTACGCGCGGCGCGGCAGCGGGTAGACGCCGTACTTCTCGATCGTGAGGTCGTCGACGGCGACGATGGTGATCTGGTTCCGCACCTGCGCCGGCGAGATCTGGACCGCCTTGTCGTAAACGGCAGCCTGGAGCGTTGTATCGAGCACCTCGCCGAGCAGCGCAACGGCGCCTACGAGGACGGCGAGCGCAGCGAGGCCCGCGACGACCGCCCGTTGGCGCGTCTGGCGCTTCGAAAACACCCTTCCCGCCCCTCTCCTGCCCGCCCTGGGCAGGTCGGAGTCAGATTATGGGGTTGCGAGCGCGTGCCAGCACGCTTTCCAGGACACGGACCGAGCGTTTGTAATCGGACAAAGACAGGCGCTCCATCGGAGTGTGGTCGTACCGGGAGTCACCGGGACCGTACGCGACCATCGGACAGCCCCAGGCGGGCGCGAGGATATTCATGTCGCTCGTCCCGCTCTTCACTTTGAAGGTCGTCTTTCCCCCCGCGTCGGCGATCGCGCCAACGAACGCGCGTGCCAGCGGCGTCGTGCGTGGCGTTCGCGCCGGTTCCTCCGCTCCGATCCGCTCGATCTCGATCGCCGCGTCGCCTCCGTGCGCGCCGGCGATGGCGCGCACCTCCGCCTCGAGGTCCGCCGTCGTGATGCCGGGCGGGATGCGGTAGCCGACGCGCAGCTCCGCGCGCTCGACGAGCCCATCGGTCGCCCCTCCGGCCATGCCTTCGAGACGGCAGTCGAGCTTCGCGAAGCCGTCGGCCCCGCCGCTGCGCCGTTCCGCGGCGTCGCGCGCGCGCGACCAGAGCGCGAGCGCTTCTTCGCTGCAGGTCATGCCTGGTGCGGCGCCGTGCCGCGCGGGACGCGACAGCGCGAGGCGCAGCGCGAGGCGCCCTTTGTACGCGACGGTCACGGCGTCCCACCCGGACGGCTCCCCGATGACGCACCAGCCGGGTGCCGGCAACGTGGCGCGGTACCGCGCGCCGGCGCTCGTCGGCGACTCTTCCTCGACCGCGCCGACGACCGTGACGCGCACGCCGGGGACGATCTTGGTCGCGGCGACGACGAACGCGGCCAGCGGACCCTTCGCATCGACCGCACCGCGACCGACGAGCTCATCGTTCTCGATCCGCACCGGGAACTCGCCCGGCACCGTGTCGATGTGGCCGAGAAGCACGACGTGTGTCGGGCCGTCGCCGATCTCGCCGACCGCGTTTCCCGCGTCGTCGACAGATGCCCGGAAGCCGCGCTCGCTCATGCGCGCAACGAGCCACTCGACCGCTTCGCCCTCGCGTCGGCTCGTACTCGGGATCTCGACGAGGCCACGCACGAGGTCGACGTCGGGATCTATGCGAGCACCGTCATCCGCGGATCACCGTGCGGACAGCGGGATCGCCGGACGCGCTGCGGATCACGACCTCGTCGACACCGCCCTCGATCGCCTCGCGCGCCGCGAGCACCTTCTTCTTCATCCGGCCCTGCGCAAGGTGTTCGGCCTCGTCGAGCATCGCCTCGGGGACGAGTGACGACGGATCGTCCGGATCGCGCAACAGGCCGGGCACGTTCGTGAGTATGAGAAGCGCGTCCGCGTCGATGGCGACCGCGATGCGCGCGGCGACCCGATCGCCGTCAACGTTGAGCGCCTCATTCTCCGTGGACAGCGCGAGCGGCGCGATGACCGGCACGCGACCGGGTCCGATGAACTGGGTGAGCAGCGGAAGGTTCACCGCCTCGACCGTGCCGGTGTAGTCGTCGCGGAGCAGCAGCGTCTTGCCGTCCTTCACCGCGCGCACGTCCTTGCGCTTGGCGATCAGCATCCGGCCCGAGATGCCGGAGAGGCCGACCGCGTCGATCCCGCGCTGCTGGAGCTTCTCGACATAGAGGAAGTTCTCGACACCGAGCGCGGCCATCGCGAACACCTCGAGGGTCCGACGGTCGGTGCGGCGGCTGGTGTGCCCCGACGGGGAGATGATCGTCTCCTGCGGCACGCCGAGCGCGGCGGCGATGCGGTCCGTCTCCGACGAGGCGCCGTGAACGAGCACGATCTCGTCCTGCCGCGCGACCTCGGCGACGAGTGCTGCGACCGCGTCCCGGTCGACGCCACGCGAGCCGCCGGCCTTGATCACCGCTCGGAGCATCCGCGTCAGCGTAGACAAAGACCCGCTGTGGGGCACAGCAGCACAGCGAACGGAGCCTGTTCCGGCTGCGAACGGCCGCGCTGCCACTCAACACTGGGCGGGACTGACTGACAAGGAGACGAGCCATGAGCGCAACGATCACCACAACGAAGATCGAGATCCCGTACCCGGATGCGCCCGAGCCGACGCTGCAGCTGCGCGTCGGGCCATGCCGGATGCGCTTCGTGCCATCGGACGGCCCGCTGTGGATCGGCGGCACGTACGACGACCCGACCGGGGCGCTGCCGATCGAGGTGCGCGCAGGACCCGTGACGACGGTCAGCCAGCGCTTCGACCTCCCGGCGTGGACCGGGATCGAGCTGCCGCTCCTCGACCTCGCGATCGCACGGACGCGTGCGTTCACGCTCGACATCAACGCCGGCGCGAGCGAGAGCTCGTTCGATCTCGGCGGCCTTCCGCTCGCGCAGCTCGTCATCAAGACCGGCGCAGGCCGCTTCGAGGTCGACTTCGCTCAGCCCAACCCTGTCGCGATGAGACTGATGGATCTCGCCGCGGGTGCCGGCGCGTTCAGCGCTAAGCACCTGGCGAACGCGAACTTCTCGACCCTGCGGTTGGGAGGCGGCGTGTCGGCGTGCACGCTCGACTTCGCGGGAGAGCTCCGCCGTGACGCGAGCGCGCGGATCGATGCGGGACTCGGCTCCGTCGACATCATCGTGCCACAGGTGACCTCAGCAGAGGTGCGCACCAGGGCCTTCGCAGCAACGAAGCGCGCCACCGGGTTCACGGAGAAGGGCGACGCCTTCTACACGGCACCGGCTCTCGAGGGTAAGCGCCCGCTGCTCACGATCGACGTTTCGATGGCGTTCGGCTCGCTCGCGCTGACGACCGGCTAGGGATGTAGTCCGGGGAACCCCAGACCAGCCGATTCGTCGAACCCGCAGGCGACGTTCATCGCCTGCACGCCGTTGCCGGCCGCGCCCTTGACGAGATTGTCGATCGCGCACAGTGCGACGACGCGCTCGCCGCGCGGGTCCGCCGCGAATCCGACGTCCGCGAAGTTCGTGCCCGCCAGGAGCTTCGGTTCCGGGTAGCGGAAGATCCCGGTGCGCTCCTTCACGATCCGGACGAACGGCTCGCTCGCGTACCGCTGCCGGTAGATCTTCCAAAGATCCTTGTCTTCGAGCGCGCTCTTCACGTACACGTGCGCGGTCGCGAGAACGCCTCGCACCATCTCGACCGACGTGACCGAGAGATCCACACGCGGTCGGTCGCCGCCGAGCGATAGCTCCTGCTCGGCCTCGGCCGTGTGCCGGTGGCCGACGGGACGGAAGGAACGAACGACACCGACGCGCTCCGGATGGTGCGAGTCTTCCGACGGCTCCCGACCTCCCTCGCTCGATCCGACCTTGCACTCGACGACGACGGGCCGCGAACGATCGACGACGTCGGCGGCGAAGAGCGGCAGCAGCGCGAGGATCGTCGCGGTCGCGTTGCATCCCGCTCCGGTCACGCGCTTCGCGCCGCGGATATCGCCACGATGGAGCTCGGGGATCCCGTAGATCCAGCGGCCGAGCCGGTTCGGATGCGGATGCGGCTCGCCATACCACCGCTGGTAGTCGCCGGGCTCACGCAGTCGATGATCGCTCGAGAGGTCGATGATGAGGTCGGCGCGATCCTCGAATTCGTCGGCCCGGTGCGTGCCATTCGGCAGGCTGAGGAACAGCACGTCGCACCGCTGGACGTCCTCGTACCTCACGAACTGCAGATCGGTCCGCTTCCGCAGGTTCGGATGCGCGGTCGTGACGGGCTTGCCGGCCAGCGACTCGCTTCCCGCAACGATCTCCTGCACCTGGGGATGGCCGAGCAGGAGACGAATGAGCTCGCCACCGGCGTAGCCGCCGGCGCCCACGACGCCGACCCTCACCGCCGGTTCGATCTCGCGGCTTCGCTCCGCTCCGCGACGGCGAGGACGTAGTCCACGACCTTCGCCGGGATGTTCACGCCGGTGGTGTCGATGGAATTGCGGAACTCCATCGTGTAATTCACCTCGTTCACGAGCAGCCCCTCCGCGCCCTCGAGGACGTCGATGGCCACCACACCTCCCCCGACGGCGCGCGCCGCCCGCACGCAGACGTCGTTGAGCTCCGGCGTGACCGGGCAACGCGTCGCCTTGCCGCCGCGCGCGGTGTTCGTGATCCAGTGGTCCGAGTAGCGGTAGATCGCGGCGATCGTCTCGTCGCCCACCACGAACGCGCGGATGTCGCGCCCCGGCTTCGGCACGTACTCCTGGATGTAGTAGATGGAGTGCATGTAGGTCCCGAGGACGTCCTTGTGCTCAAGGATCGCTTCGGCTGCCTCGCGGTCGTTCACCTTCGAGATGAGGCGTCCCCAGCTTCCGACCAGCGGCTTCATGACCACCGGATAGCCGAGCTCTTCGGTCGCGACAAGCGCGGATTCGGGTGTGAAGGCCACCCGTGTGCGCGGCGACGGCACGCCGTCGCGGATGAGGCGCATGGTCGTAAGCAGCTTGTTGCCACAGATGTCCGCGACCTCGAAGGTGTTGACGGTCGGGATCCCCCAGATGCCGAAGACCCACAGGGCATAGAGCGCGCGGCTGTGCTGGATGCAGCGCTCGAGGACGACGTCCACGCCGATATCTGGCTTGCGTTCGAGGTCGAGGACGAGCTCGCGGTCGTCGAGGATCTTCGTCGCAACGCGTCGCGATTCGAGCTCCTCGAGGAGCAGCTTCTCCTCCACGCGGACGCGCGACAGGAGCACACCGACGCTGGGGCTATTCACCCCAGTCTTCTTCGGCCTCCGGCGCGAGCGCGAGCGCGAGCGGCTTCGTCTCGGTCACCTCGAGCTCCGCGCCGCAGTCGGGGCACGGAACGATCTCCCCCTTCACGGCATCGGAACCGACGGTCACTTCGGCGTCGCACTCGGGACATTTGGCCACGGATACCCTCCCGCCTGAATCGGCAGGAGCAGGTTAAACGTTAGTCGGCCCCGGACGCACCCTCGCGCCTCTTGCGTGAGCGCGCTTTGTCTTCGTACATGCGCTCGTCGGCGACCGCGAGCAACGCGTCGTCGGTCCGTCCGTCTTCGGGGAACCACGCGATGCCGAACGACACGCTCGGCAGCGGGTGGTCGCGACCGGCCCAGTGGTACGTCTCCTCGCGGAGGCGCGATTCGATCCGGCCCACCAACGCCTGCGCCGGTAGCAGGCCGGTCCGCGGTAGCAGCAGGACGAATTCATCGCCGCCGAAGCGCGCCACCACGTCCTCCACGCGGACGGCCTCCCGCATGATGCGCGCGACCTTGGTCAGGACCTCATTGCCGGCCAGGTGACCGGCGGTGTCGTTCACGTTCTTCAGACCGTCGACGTCACAGAGGACCACCGCGAAGATGTCGCCATGCCGCGCGGCGATCGCGATCTCGCCGTCGAGCCGCTCCATGAGGCTGCGCCGGTTCAGGACCCCGGTGAGGTCGTCGTCGCGTGCCAGACGGTGCGTCTCAGCGAGCAGGCGCGCGTTCGCGATCGCGATCGCCGCCTGCGCCGCGTACAGGCGTACCAGTCGCTGCGTGTCGCTCGCGAACGCGCGAGGCGTTGCCGAGTACATCGCGAGCGTGCCCACCAGCTCGCCGTGCGCTATCAGCGGGACCGCGATCGCCGACGCGATCGTCGCGTGTAGCGGCTTGGTGCTCTTGGGATGCTCGGCGTACCGCGGCGCGACCACGATGTCACGCGTCTCGACCGCGGCGAGCGAGATCCCAGCCAGCGGCTCGCCAACCGAGTCGCGCAGCCCGAGCTGGGGATTGGGACGCAGCGCGCGGATGACGAAGCCGCTGCCCGGCTCGGCGAGCGCCAGCATTGCGCCGTCGGTGCGAGACAGCTGCGTCGCCTGCTCGACGACGAGCGCCACGAGGTCGTCGAGCGAACGTTCCCCCGCGGCAGCCAGTCCCACCTCGTAGAGCGCCTCGAACTGCACGGCACGGCGGCGTTCGCCCTCGCTCAGACGCCAGTTCGTGTACAGGGCCAGGCCGGCGCGCAGCGCCAGGACGATCATCGTCGTGGCGACCGCGGAGTCGACGAAGAGCTCGACGCCGGAGTTGCTCGCGTTCGCGATCACCACGAGTGCGGCGGCAAGACAGGCGGCGAAGGCCGGCAGCGCCATCCGTGAGAGCTCGACGACATCGCGCGAGAACAGCCGGCGCGGTTCGCTCTTGCGGTCCTCGATCCAGGTCCCGGCGGACGTGCCGATCGCGATCATGCCGAGCATCCAAAGGAGGTCGAGCGACGATCCTCCCTGGAAGCGACCCCACAGGAACGTCGGTAGGCTCAGCGTGAACGCGAGTGCGTTGAGCGCGACGCCCACGACGAGGATCGCGAACGCACGGCGTGGCCTCTCCATCGGGGAGCCCCAGAGCGCGGAGAGCGCGGCGCCGGTGGCGGCCGACCACAGCACCGCATAGAGAAGGACGACCGTCGTAACGATCGGCTCCTGCCGCATCTCGCTCGCGAGCGCACTGGAGAGGAGCAGTGCGATCGCGGCAAGAAGAAGCAGGACTACCGCCCCGGAGTCGAGAAGCAGGGCGTAGATCGCGAGGCGCTGACCCCGAAGCATCGCGATGAACCCCAGGATCAGCAGAGCCGCCGCGCTGACGTGCGCGATATCGTCGAGCGACGGCGTCGGGATCGGCGCATCCGCGATGAGGAACGCGGTCCGCACCAGCATGCCGATGGTCCAGGCGGCGGCGGCGAGCGCGACGAAGACCCAGGGAAGGCGCTCGCGGCCGGGCGTCGTCTCGGCCGCGCGCATCGCGGCGACCATCGCGCCCAGTCCGAAGCCGAGCCACCCGACCGACGCGACGGCGCCGCGCGGCCAGCCGGCGGGCACGATCTGCTCGAGTCCGTAGATCGCAAGGGCCGCAGCCAGCGCCATGAGACCCGCTCGCCAGGAGCGCAGCTCGAGGACGCGACCGAGGGGACTGAGATCGCTCACAGGGGAAATCTACTAAGCAAACTGGAGGCCGATAGGCCCGCATCTCCCACCCTGGATGCCGCCAAGCGAGCCTGGCGTACTACCCCTGCTGGGCCAGATGAGGGTGCTCTAATACCGACTTCACCCGTACGGGCGAGATCGGACTGGTCTAGCGATCACCGGCGATCCTCGGGACGATCTCAAACAGCGTCTTGAGCAAGCCGAGGAGCGCGCCCGCCGTGACCGTACCGCGGACGATCGGATGGTCATACCAGTTCCGCGGCGCGGCCGGTGCCTGAGGAGCGGACGGCGGTCGCGCTCCCGTCGCGCGACGAACGCGTTTCACGTAACGCTCCGACAGGCGCATGAGGCGGGCGATCTCCTGATCGGTCCGACCCTTCGCGATGTGCGCACGTATCTCACGTTCGCGCCGCGGCATCGGGCGCGGCGTCCGTCGGGGGCCGGGCTCTGGCCATGCCAGTCCCGCGACCACGCGGACCGCGAGCACAGCGATCCCGAGGGACACCGCGAGCCATTCCTCGCGACCGCGGTCGTATGCCAGGACGGCTGTCACCTGGGCCAACGCGATCGCCCAAAAGTCGTCGAGCTCCTCGAGCGCGCGCGTGAGCACGTCACGCGCGACCGGTACCGTGATCATCAGAAGTTCGAGATCACGTCACGGAACACGTTGGTGATCCGCGCCGGGTCGCCTGCGTCATAAAAGAGACCACCGCTCTCGCGTGCGATGTCCCTGAGCAGCGCCTCATCGGCGCCGCCGTAGGCGATGGTGAACACACGCACCCGCAGATCATCGCTCTGATTGCGAAGCGTGTTGATGAACCCAACGTAGTCGTTGTTCCGCGGATCGTCGTTCCGCCCATCGGTCAAGACGACCACCGCGCGAATGCGATCGAGCTTCTCGCGCGCCCGGATATCGAACATGGATGCGAGCACGGTCGAGTACAGTCCCTTCCCGCCGGCGACGGGTTGCAACGCTCGTATCGACTCGATGAGCTGCCCCATGCCCACATCGACGCGCAGGAGCGGCAGGATCCGCCGATAGGCGCGCTCGCCATCGAGATTCGTCGAGTAGGCCCAGAGTCCGACCTCGTCATCCGGTGCGAGCAGATCACGACCCAGCGCCTCGATGGCGGCGACCTTCGCCAGGTTCAGCTTTGTCTTGCTCTGGCTCTCAAGGAACTCCGACATGGTCCCGCCGATGTCGAACACGAGATGTACCTGGGCCTTCTTGCGCAGATCGGTCCACGAATCCTGCATCTCCGCGAGCACGCCGGAATCGGCGGGGAGTCTGAGATACGACCCAGGAAGGTTCGGGTCGATGCCGGGGTCCGGGCGATCGGTGCACGCGAGTCCGTCGTGGTTGCGAAACCCCTCGGCGCAGAAGCGGCTTTGGACCTCCGGCTTCACGAGATGCGTGAAGAAATCCTGCGCCGCCTGACGATGCGCATCGTCTATCCCGTTGAGGACGACATACGGGTGATTCGCCGCCAGCGTGCCTTCCTTCGGGTAAATGGCGACGAGCGGCACGTTCGGCAGGGGCCGCCTCGCCGGCGGATACTTCGATTCGGGGTTACCGCGGTTGTAATCGAAGAGCTGCTTT
>JBKPCZ010000147.1:0-6055 GCA_046727665.1 Chloroflexota bacterium | reverse complement strand
ACCGTCCGGCCCGGGCTTGAAGCCGTGCACCTTCGTCGACATCGCCTCGACGCGCACCTGGCTCATGACGCCGACGAACGGAAGGATCTCCATGATCTTCCGCTGAGCGTCCTCGTAGGTCTTCTTGCGATCGGCGGTGCCGAGCTCCTGACCCTGGCCCTTCACGAGGAGGCCGTCAAGAGCCGGATCGCTCAGGTTCGAGAAGTTGCTACCCGAAACGCGGTTCGCCGAGTGGTAGCACACGCGGAGGATCCCGTCCGGATCGACGCTCGTGGAGGACGACGCGGCCATGTTGTGCTTGTACCCGCGCACGTAATCGAGGTACGGGCCGCGCTCCATCTTCTGCACCTTGAGATCGATGCCGACGTCGCGGAGCTGCGACTGCATCGCCTCGGCCATCTCGGTCCAGGGACTGCGGAACGTCGCGAGCAGGATCTCCAGCTTCTGTCCGGCCTTCTCGCGGATCGGACCGGATGCGCCCGCCTTCCAGCCGGCGCTCTCGAGGACGCTCTTCGCCTTCGTCGGATCGAACGAGAAGCTCTTCTCGAGCTCCTCGAGGCGCGCCCAGACGCCCTCGGACAGCGGACCGACCGAGACTTTGTGGACGCCGAAGAAGAGCTTCTCGACGATGGACCTCCGGTCGACCGCCCAGTTCACGGCCTCGCGTACGGCCTTCTCGTCGGTCGGGGCCTTCGTCATGTTCATCGAGAATCCGAGGGTGTGGCTCGCGCGCGGCGAGTTCACGAAGGTGAAGCGGTTGTCCGCCTTGAGGCGCGCGTAGTCGGCCTCGGTCACCTCGTCGATGAGGAGGTTCTCGCCCGATTCCAGCGTGGCGACACGTGTCGACGCGTCGGTGATGGCTCGGAACTTCACCGTCTGGAGATAGGGCGCGCCCTTGTTCGTGGTGAGGTCGCTCGGCCAGGCGTAGTCGGCGAAGGCCTCCAGCGTGACGACGCCGTCGGCGGAGCGGTTCGCGAACTTGAACGGTCCCGAGCCGACCGGAGCGACCGCGGAGTCGCCCGGCTTGAGCGTGTCGAGGTACTTCGGCGACAGGATCCCGAAGAAGTAGCGCCAGATCTGGAGCATGAAGGCGTAGTACGGAGTCTTGAAGTTGAATACGACGGTCTTGGTGTCCGGCACGGCGATCGTGTCGATCGGGCCGATGAGCGACACGACGGCGCCGGCCTTCAGCTTCGGATCGAGGATCCGCTCGAACGAGCGCTTCACCGCGTCGGCGGTGATCGTGCCGCCGTCGTGGGTCTTCACGCCGTCGCGCAGGGTGAACGTGAACTTCTTTCCGCCGTCCTCGATGGCCCACTTCGTCGCGAGGGCCGGGTAGAACTTCTGGTCCGCGTCCATCGTGATGAGCGTGTCGAGGATGTTCTGCGCGACCTCGCCGGCGGCCGCGCCGGTGGTCAGAGCCGGGTCGATCGAGTCGATCTTGTCCCACTGGCCGAAGGTCAACGTCCCGCCACGCACCGGCGAGAGCGATGCCTTCGCCGACGGCGACGCCGTCGTCGTGCCTGACGGCGTGCAGGAAAGGACGGCAACGCTGGCCGCGGCCAGGGCGGAGCGCCGCAGGAACTCGCGTCGGTAGAGCACCGTGCGATCAGCCATCGAGCGATCCCTCCAAGATGTCAAGACCTTCCTCGAGCTGCGCGTCCGTGATCGTGAGCGGGACGAGCGTGCGGATGACATTGCTGTACAGGCCGGCGCGGAGGAGCAGCAGACCACGGTCGCAGGCGCGCTTGATCGCGGCGTCGACGAGCTCGGGCGCCGGCTTCTTGGTCCCGCGGTCGCGAACGAGCTCGATCGCCTGCATCGCGCCGATCCCCCGGACCTCGCCGATGCTCGCATTGCGCGTCGCGATCGCGTCGAAGCGCCGGCGGATCGTGGCGCCGATCTCCGTCGCGCGCGCCGCGATGCCGTCGCGCTCGATGATCTCGATCGTCTTGAGCGCGGCGGCGCACGCGATGGGATGGCCACCGAAGGTGCTGCCCAGGGTGCCCGGCCCGAGCGCGTCGAAGAGCTCCGCGCGACCGGTGACCGCACCGATCGGGAAGCCCGCACCCAGCGACTTCGACGTGACCAGCAGGTCGGGCGTCACGCCGGCATGCTCGACGGCGAACATCCGGCCGGTGCGCGCCAGGCCCGTCTGGATCTCGTCGGCGATGAACAGGATGTCGTGGCGGCGGCAGATCGCGGCGATCCGCTTGATCCAGCGCTCCGGCGGCACGACGAAACCGCCCTCGCCCTGGATCGGCTCGACGATCACCGCGGCGACGTGCTCGGGCGCGAGGTTCGTGTCGAGCGCCTGCTCGAACAGGCGCACGTAGAGCTCGGCGAGCTCGTCACCCTCGAGCGCGACGAGCGGCCGGTACGGATAGGGATACGGGAGGTGAGCGATGTTCGGCGTCGTCGTGCGCATGAACGCCAGGCGTGAGTTCTTCGTCTTGCCGGTCGCCGTCATCGCCGCGTAGGTGCGGCCGTGGAACGAGTTCTGGAACGCGATGATCCACTCCCGGCCGGTCGCGACCCGCGCGATCTTCATCGCGTTCTCGACCGCCTCGGCGCCGCTGTTGGCGAAGACGCTCTTCGTCGCGACGCTCGAGCCCGCGTTCCGCGGGAAGATCCGGTCGAGCTCCTGGGCGAGGCGGACGTACGGCTCGTAGGTCACGACCTGCGCGGAGACGTGCGCGTAGCGGTCGAGCTGCTCGCGCACGGCCGCGATGATCTCCGGGTGCTGGTGGCCGAGGTTCAGCGCACCGATGCCCGCGACGAAATCGAGGTAGCGCTTTCCTTCCGGATCGAACACCTCGGCACCGGACGCCCGCGCGACGACGACCGGAGTACCGGCGTGAAGACCCTTGGGTACGAACTGCTCTCGCAGGCGCCGCACCTCGGCACTCGCGAGTCCTGTGATCGCAGGGGGAGAACCCCCTGCAACCCCCCTCGTTCGGCTGCCGGTTTCCGTCACCGTGCTCACTCGATCCTCCCCCTGACGCGCTCATCGATGCGCGCGCGAAGTTGCTGCAGCTCCTCGGCGGCCGAAAGCGCCGCCGCGCGATCCTGACCCGCGAGACCGAACAGCAGGGCGTCCAGCACGACGACCGTCAGCGCGGACAGGTGGAACATACCCCCGCCGGCACGTCGTGCCGACAGCGCCACGGTGAACTGGCCGGCGAGCGCGAGACCGAGCGTATCCGTGATCAGGATGGATGGCACCTTGAGCTCGCGCGCGCGTTCCAGCGTGAGCTCCGCCTCGGCGCTCGACCGGTCGTAGGCGATGACGATGACGGCGTCGCCGCGCCGCATGTCGATCAGCGCGTCGGCGAGCGCCTGGCCTCGCGCACCGATCGCGACAGCCGGGCGGCGCATGCGACGCAGCCGCGCGGCGAAGTACTCGCCGAGCGGGGCATTCGGACCCAGGCCCTGGATCACGACGCGCTCGGCGCCGGCGACGAACTTCAGCGCGCGCGCGAAGTCCGCCGGACGGAGCGTCTCTTGCGCGTCGTGCAGCAGCTGTACCTCGGTCGCGAGAACGTGCTCGAGCACCATGGCCGGATCGTCGCCGAGATCCTCGATGCTCCGCCCCAGGCGCAGGGTCGGGCTCGCGCGCGTCCGGAACGCCTCCTGGAGCTCGGCCTTGAGCGCCGGGAGTCCGCTGTACCCCAGCGACTGGACCGCGCGGATGACCGTGGCATCGCTCATCTCGAGCTGGCCGCCGATATCTGCTGCGGAAAGGAAGACCGCCTCTTCCGGGTGCTGGGCCAGGAACGTCGCGACGCGCTCCTCGGCCGGGCTCAGGCTGGGTCGCGCCGCGGCGATGCGTTCGTCGAGCGAGGCATCGCGTCGACGGGCGCTCCTCGTGGTACCGCTGGACGGCTCCTCGCGCCTTCGGCTGCCCGTAGTACCGCTCCGCGGCTCCTCGCGCCTTCGGCTGCTTGTAGTAGCGTTCACTGCTGTTGCCACGCCAGGACTGTAGTGTATGCTGCGACATGATTTCAAGGGGGGGCGGTGCGATGCAGCTACCGGTCATCGAGGTCAGCGGGGATCGCCGGGAGATCGGCCGGCAGCACGGCGAAGCGGCCCGCGCGCAGATCCGCGCATCGATCGCCTTCTACCAGCAGAGCTTCCGCCGCGCCTCGGGCTTGACCTGGGACGAGATCCTCCAGCAGGCGCCGCGATGGACTCCGATCGTCGAAGACTTCCTCCCCGGGATCGGTGACGAGCTGCGTGGCATCGCGGAGGGCGCGGGCATCCGCTTCGAGGAAGTGCTCGCGCTCAACGCACGCGGTGAGCTTTCACACGGCAATCCGTTCGCGGAGTCCGAGGAGAATCCCGAGGGCTGTTCTTCGTACGCGATCCTGCCGGAGGCCTCCGGCGATCATCACGTGTACGCCGGCCAGAACTGGGACTGGCTCGCGCAGACGGGTGAGACCGTGATCCTGCTCAAGGTGAGCCAGCCGGGGAAACCGACCGTCTTCATGCAGACCGAGGCCGGGCAGATCGGGCGCCATGGTGCGAACTCCGCCGGCATCGCGCTCAACGCGAACGGACTCGGATCGCGTTTCGGGAAGGGCGTCGCCATTCCGCAGCCTTTCATCCGCCGCCGGATCCTCGAGTCGGCCGACATGCAGAGCGCGCTGAAGGCGGTATTCGACTCGACGCAGTCCGTCTGCACGAATCTCGTCATCACGCACAAGGACGGGTTCACGATCGACCTCGAGACGACTCCCGGACGGCACGGCTGGATGTACGCAACGGACGGGATCCTCGTGCACACCAACCACTTCATCTCGTTCGTCCCCGAGCAGATCGCCGCGACGTATCGACCGTTCTCGGTGAATTCACTGTGGCGGCTCGATCGCCTGAAGCGTGGGCTCGAGGTGGTGCGCACGGCGCGCGACTCAGGCGAGGTCTTCCAGGCGATCGTCACGGCGCTGCAGGACCACTTCGGCTACCCGAATTCCCTGTGCAAGCACGACGACGCGCGCCTCGGGACCGGGGACCGCTATCACACGATCGCGTCGAGCATCGTCGATCTCACCAGCGGGGACTACTGGCTCTCGGCTGGTCCGCCCTGCCAGGGTCCGTACGAGCGCATCTGGAACATCTACGACGCCGCTGCGACGCGCGCGCCGGACCTCGCGACCAGCGCCAGCCGCGCCTGATGGCCGACGCGACCCTTCGCGTGTACTCGGGCCGGAACCGGCCGGATCTGACGCCGATCTACCGGCTCTTCGAAGGACTCACGGACACGAAGGTCGAGGTCGAGATGATCTACCACCTCGACGTCGAGCGGCGCCTCATCGACGAGCGGAGCGATCCGCGCGCCGACGTCCTCGTCACGAACAGCCAGGTCGCGGTCGAGGCCGTGCGCGACACCGGCATCTTCGAGCCCTACCCGGCCGAGGTGGCGCGCGGATACGGCGAATGGCTGCGCGCGCCCGACTACTCGTGGCTCTCATTCACCGCATGGCCGCGCACGGCGATGATCAATCGCCGCGTGCTGCCCGATCCCGCGGCGTGGCCGAGGACGCTTGAGGACCTCGCGTCGGAGCGCTTCCGCGGGAAGATCTCGATGGCGACGACGAACGAGGAGACGACCGTCTCGCAGATCAGCTCGGTCCGCGCGGCAAAAGGCGATGCCTACGCATGGGGGCTCATCGACCGTCTGCTGGCGAATGGCCTGCGGACGTACGAGTCGAACAAGGCGACACGCGAGGCGCTCGTCCGGGACCACAACGCCGTGGCGCTCGTGAACTCGTCCAACTACCACGTCTTCCTCATGGAGGGGAATCCCGTCGGCGAGGCGTGGCTCGACCAAGAGGACGGCGGTCTCGGGACGCATGTGGAGGCGCACGTCGTCGCCCTGGTGAAGGACGCGCCGAACCGCGAAGCCGGTCAGGCATTCATCGACTTCCTGCTCTCCGCCGAAACCCAGACGCTCCTCGCGCGCATGTTCGGCGAGACGCCGGTGAACCCGAACGCGCTCGCAGGGCCGGTGCGTCCCCTCGCGCAGATCCGGCGCACGCCGGCGTCGATCGCGAAG
>JBKPCZ010000146.1:0-6719 GCA_046727665.1 Chloroflexota bacterium | reverse complement strand
GTCGGCGGCAGTGGCGCTCCGGGCAGTCGTGACATGACGATGAGCGGCTCGCCGATGAGTTCGCCCGAGGCATCGAGGTGGATGGGCCGCGGCGCGATCGCGATCGCGCCGGACACCGCGGTCAGCGATTCGTAGTCGCGTCGTGCGATCGCGGACGGATCACCCTCCTGGTCCCTGAACACGCGCACGACGTATTCGTTGACGTCCGCCGCGCGACCGAAGCGCAGCGCGTACGTGGCAGTGTCGACACCGCCGAGGAGCGGCTCCGCGGTCGCCGTGTTCGCGTTCGGCGCGAGCGCCGCACGAAGGCGCTCCAGCTGCTCTGCGGTGAGCGGACGGCGGCGCCTCTCGACGACGGCCGGATCGATCGCCACGGCTCAGCTCACGACGGTCGGCTGCACCACCGGGAGCGTGTGCATCGCGTGCGGGACGAGCAGCACGCTCGCACGCGCCGGCCGCCCGATGTGTTCGTACGCGATGTCGAGCGCCTCTTCGACATCGACCGCGGCGCGCAGCTTCGCCAGCCGCACGACCTCGGGCGCCTCGGACGCCGCGACGATGACAAGGCAGTGCTGCAGCGTGAGCGCGACCATCACGGCGCGCTGCTCGCCGCCCGCGAAGTGCCGCCGCGCCTCCTCGACGACCGCGGCGGGCGACTCCGCGCGCTCGAGCGCCGCGAGGAAGCGCTGCTCCCCCGCCCCTTCGCCCGCGCCCTCGTCGAGCTGCGCCGCGATGACGATCGCGCCACCCTCGCGCACGACCGGTGTTGGCGCGAAGCGCAGGTAGGTGGCCGCGCGCGAGGCCTGATACAGGTTGACGTCCTTCGGCTTTCCGACCCCGGCGATGACGATGTCGTACTGCTTCGCGATCGGGCGCGTGTAGATCTCGGCGGCTCTTGACGCGAGATCCTCCAGCACCGCGTCCGGGTCACCGGCCGCGACCGCGGCAACACGCTCGCGATCGTCGACCACGACGTTGAGACAGAAACGCAGACCCGCACGCCGCGCGATCTCGCGGATGGTCTGGTCGAAAGGGTTGCCCTCGAGCTTCGCGAGGCGGACCCCCGGGTCTTCGATGAATCGCATCCCGTGCGTCGCCGTGATCGTCGGCTCGCCACAGCACCCGATGGCGACCGTCTTCCGACCGCCCGACCATCCCGCGTACTGATGCGGCTCGACGATGCCTGTCGCGACGACGAGGTCAGCGTCCTTCACGAGGCGCTGCGTGGATCCCGGCACGCCGTAGGGCGGGATCGCGCCGAGGTCTGCCCACGTCTCTGGATCGCGCCCATTCGAGTCGACGACGCGGACGCGGTCGACGACCGCACCGAGCTTCTGCCGCTTCTCGGCATCCGTCGTCGCGCGGTGCAGACCCACGGCGACGATCACGGTGATCCGCTCGTCGGGAATACCGCCGGCGCTGAGCTCGTCCAGCAGCGGCGGGACCAGGACGTCGTCGGGCGAGGCGCGCGTGAGATCGGTGACGGCGATGACCGCGGTCGCGGCGGGTCGAGCCGAGACCGCGTCGCGCGCGAGCTGTGCGAGCGGCCGAGATCCTTTGGGACGGCTCAGCGCGATGCCGATGGCCGCGGGTAGATCGGCGATGGGTGGCACGGCGGCCGACTCGACGACGTCGACGTCGAACCACGGCTGGAGCATGAACTCCAGCTCCTCATACCCGTAGGGGACACGATGGATGCGATCTTCCTTGGGCGCCCGCTGCACCGCCCGACTCTAACGAGCGGTGCGCGCGGGCACCCGCGAGGTCAGACGACGCCGAGCAGCCGCAACAGCACGAGGATGACGACAATGACGAGAAGTGTGTGGATCAGGTTGCCGCTGGCGAGCGAGCCCGTCACGAACCGACCACGGCCGAAATAGCCGAAGAGCCAGAGCAGCAGGAGCACGACGATGATCAGCTCGACGATCCCCATGCGCACCTCCTTTGCGGCCGCATCCTAGATGAGCGGCAGTTTCGCCGACTGGGTGACCACAGCCGATGCCGTGCGCGCGACGACGAAGAAGCTCGAGAAGAATCGGCTGCTCGGCGCTTACCTGGCGCGCCTGGACGACGCCGACCTGGTCATCGCAGGCCGCCTGTTCGCCGGCGCGCCTTTCCCGCGGAAGGACGAGCGCGTGCTCTCGGTGGGCTGGAGCGCGCTCTCCGACGTGCTCCTCGAGCGTTCTGGACAGAGCGCGGACGAGATGCGCGCCAGCTATCAGCGCCACGCCGACCTCGGCGACGTCGCCCACGACCTCATCGCCGAGTCGCCGCGCGATGGCGACCCGCTCACGCTCGCCGACGTCGCCGCGGCGTTCGACGGCATCGCCGCGGTCCGCGGCACGAACAACAAGCGCGAGCTCGTGCGCGGGCTCCTCCGCCGCGCCGACGCGGGTGAAGCGCGCTACATCGTGAAGATCGTCTCGGGCGAAACGCGCATCGGTCTGCGCGAGGGCCTGCTCGTGGACGCGATCGCGCACGCCTTCGAGCGCGAGCGCGAAGCCGTGGCGCGCGCGAACATGCTCACCGGCGACATCGGCGAAGCCGCGCTGCGCGCGAAACACGGGACGCTCGCCGAGCCGACGCTCGCGCACTTCAGCCCGATCGGCATGATGCTCGCGACGCCGGTGCTCGATCTCGCGGAGGTTGCGCAGCGCTTCCCGCCGCCGTACGTCGTCGAGGACAAATACGACGGCGTGCGCGCGCAGGTGCACAAGGCCGGCGATCGGGTCGAGCTGTACTCACGCACGTTCGATCGCGTCACCAAGCGGTACCCGGAGCTCCTCGATGCGCTGCAGGCGATCCCCGGCACCTACGTCCTCGACGCGGAGGTGCTCGCCTTCGATGGCGAGCGCGCGGTCCCGTTCACCACCTTCCAGACGCGCCTGGGCCGCAAAGACGTCACCGGCGAGATGCGCGCGCGTCTTCCCGCCTCCTTGGTCGTGTTCGACCTCCTCGAGCGCGACGGGCGCGCGCTGCTGGACCTGCCGCTCGCCGAGCGCCACGAGCTGCTCCGCGAGCTTCCGCTGGCGGCCCCGCTGCGCCTGGCGCGCCAGACGCGGATCGAGGCGACGGGCGACGACCTCGTCGCGGCCCTCGACCAGGAGTTCCTGGCCGCGCGCGAGCGCGGCAACGAGGGTCTCATGGTCAAGGACCCGCGGTCGCCGTACCGGCCGGGCAGGCGCGGTATGGAGTGGCTCAAGGTGAAGCGCGCGCTGCGCACCCTCGACGTCGTCGTCACCGCGGTCGAGTGGGGCCACGGGAAGCGTCGCGGCGTGCTCTCGGACTACACGTTCTCGGTGCGGGACGGCGACCGCCTGCGCGTCGTCGGCAAGGCGTACTCGGGGCTCACCGACAAGGAGATCGCGGAGATGACGGAGCATTTCCTCGAGACGACGGTGCGAGACCTCGGACGGACGCGCATCGTCCGGCCGGACACGGTCATCGAGGTCGCCTTCGACCAGATCCAGGAGAGCGAGCGCCACGACTCCGGTTACGCGATGCGCTTCCCGCGGATCGTGCGCCTGCGCCCCGACAAGCCCCTCGACGAGATCGACACGCTCGAAACCGTCCGCCAGATCGCGGAGGGCACACACGAGGCGCCGTCATAGCATCAGCGGCGATGGCGAACCTCAGCGACTCCGCTCAGCTCGCAGCCCTGCTGCGGCTCCAGCAGGACCTCGCGCTGGAGGCCAACGTCGATCGGGTCCTGAGTCGCATCGTCGAGACCGCCAAGGAGATGCTCGACTGCGAGCGCGCAACGCTCTACGTCATCGATCACGCGAAGAACGAGCTCTGGTCGCGCGTGCTCTCGGAGAGCGAGCTGCGTGAGATCCGTCTTCCGCTCGACGGTCGCAGTCTCGCGGGCGAGGTCGCGCGGACGGGACGGCTGCTGCGCATCGACGCGCCGTACGAGGACCCGCGTTTCGACCCGAGCGTCGACGCGCGCAGCGGCTTCCGGACGCGCTCGATGCTCGTCGCGCCGATCGACGCCCGCGATCGCCGCCGCCTGGGCGTGCTGCAGGCCGTGAACGATCGCGAGGGCACGTTCCAGGAGGACGACGAGCGGCTCATCCAGGCGCTCGCGGGATCCGCCGGCATCGCCCTCGAGTACGTGGCGCTGTCGGAGGAGCTCGCCGCCGAGCGCCTCCGCGTCGTCAAGGTCGCGGAGGAGGAGCGCCGCCGCCTTGCGCGCGACCTCCACGACGGTGTCGCGCAGACGATGGCCAATGCCGCGATCAGCATCGAGCTGGTCACCCGGCGCGCCGCAACCGACGTCGACGGCGCGCTCGCCGATCTCGTCGCGCTCCGCACCCGCCTCATCGACTCGCAGCAAGGGCTGCGCGACATCCTCTTTGCGCTGCGTCCGCTCGCGCTCGAGGATGGCGGACTGCCGGCAGCGGTCGAGGCGCTGGCAAAGCGGATAAGCGGGACGAGCGGGTCCCGGGTCGAGACGCGCCGTGTCGAATCCAAGCGGCGCCTCGCGCCGGAGGTCGAGGCAGGCGCCTTCACCGTCATCCGCGAGGCCGCGAACAACGCGATCAAGACCGGCCGCGCTACGACGGTGGCGATCGACGTGTACGACGAGAACGGGTCGGTCGTCGCGGTCGTCGAGGACGACGGCAAGGGATTCGATGTGGCGGCGGTGCTGGAGAATTACGCGAAGCGCGGTAGCCTCGGTCTTCTGCAGATGCGCGAATCGGCGCGGCTCATCGGCGCGCAGCTCTCCCTCGACTCGAGTCCGGGACAGGGCACGCGCGTGCGTCTCCGGATCCCGTCGCAGTGAGCGAACGACCCTCGGAGCGCCGCCGCTCGCTGGGTCGCCGCACCGAGGACCGCGCCTTCGAGGCGCTCGCGATCCAGGACGCGTTCGTCGCGCTGACCGACGGCATCATCCTCGCCGGGCCGGACGGGATCATCGTGAGCGCGAATCCGGCGGCGTTCCGCGTCCTGGGCGAGGAGAAGCTCACGGGTCGCCGCTTCGAGGACCTGCTCCTCGTGACCGGCGCCGCCACGGTGCAGGAGCGGGACGGCCACCACGTCCGCCGCACCTGGTTCCCGCGCGAGGATCGGATGGGCGTCCTCGAGATCGTGAGCACGTCGATCGGCGACCGCGGCGTGCTGCACACGGTGCGCGACGTCACCGCCCAGGCCGAGCTCCTGCGCCTTAAGGAGGACTTCCTCCTGCAGGTCGCGCACGAGCTGCGAACACCCATCGCGGCGCTGTCGGCGACGCTCGACCTGCTCGTGGACGACGCCCTGTCGATGCCCCCCGCGCAGCTCACGACGATGGTGACGACGCTCCGCCGAAGCGCGCTGCGTCTCGAGTATCTCGTCGAGAACCTGCTCGACGCGGGGAGCATCGAGGCCGGAACGTTCCAGGTCCGCGCGGTGCCGGCGAGCGTCCGGAGCTGCCTGACGGAGGCGATGGTCTTCACCCAGACGCTCCTCGACGCGAAGCACCAGAAGCTCCGGACGCAGTTGCGCCCGGACTCCGACCGCGTCCTCGCCGACCCACGCCGGACGGCGCAGGTCCTCGCCAACCTCATCGCCAACGCCAGCCGTTACGCGCCCGAAGACACCACCGTCACGGTCGCGACCGAGGGGCGCGACGGCTTCGTACAGGTGAGCGTCGCGGACGAAGGCCCGGGAATCCCGGCGGACGAGCAGCCGCGCCTCTTCCAGCGTTTCTTCCGTTCGCGCGAGGTCCGAGACCAGGCCGGCGGCCTGGGCCTGGGGCTCACGATCTGCCGCGCGATCGTCGTCGCTCATGGCGGCGACATCCGCATCGAGAGCGAAGTCGGACGCGGTACTTCGGTACACTTCACTCTCCCTAAGGCTCGACAGCTCGCGGAGGAGGCAGGCGCGTCGTGAAGCTCTTGGTCGTCGATGACGACCGCGACCTGGTGGAGCTGCTTGACTACGCATTGCGCCGCGAGGGTTACGACGTCGTACGCGCGTACGACGGCGAATCCGCGGTGGAGGCGGTCGGGCGCGAGCGCCCCGATCTCGTCGTGCTCGACATCAATCTTCCCAAGCTCACCGGGTTCGTCGTCCTCGAACGGATCCGCCACGTGGACGAGCACGTCTCGGTGCTGCTTCTGTCAGCGCGTCAGGACGAGAGCGACATCCTGCGCGGCCTCCAGCTTGGCGCCGACGACTACATCACGAAGCCGTTCCGGCCCAAGGAGCTCGTCGCGCGCGTGAAGGCGATCCTCCGGCGCTCGGTGCGCACGCGCGGACGGCCAGCACCGGTGGTGTACCGCACCGGTGATCTCGTCCTCGACGAGGCGACGCACGAGGTGACGACCGCGGACGTGCCGGTGCATCTCTCGCCGACCGAGTTCAAGCTGCTCCGCCACTTCATGGCGAACCCTGGTCGCGTGCTGACGCAGGAGGAGATCCTCGAGGGCGTCTGGGGTTACGACGCCGACGTCGGTGGCGACCTCGTGAAGCTGAACGTGAGCCGCCTGCGCCGCAAGCTCACGCAGGACGGCAAGCAGCGCGACGTCATCCAGACCGTGCCGGGTGTCGGCTATCTCTTCCGCGGCGCGGATGGCGGCGTTCAGCGCGAGGACACGCGCCCGAAGGTGACGGGGACGAGCTAGGCCGCGGCGAGCCTCCGCCGCGTCGCTTCGATATCCGCGGGATTGCTGAAGACGGGATAGACCGCGAAGCCTGTGGCCTTCGAGATCGAGTCGACTGCCGCGGGATTGGGC
>JBKPCZ010000145.1:0-5797 GCA_046727665.1 Chloroflexota bacterium | reverse complement strand
TCGGTACAATTTTGGTTCCCGTGGGCACACGCCGCGGAGACCCCTGTGTCTGGAGTCCATGGCAAGTAACAAGCCGTCCAAGGACGTGATCGAGGTGGAGGGCACCGTCTCAGAAGCCCTCCCCAACGCGATGTTCAAGGTGGAGCTCCAGAACGGGCACGCGGTGCTGGCACACATCTCCGGGAAGATGCGGATGAACTTCATACGCGTCGTCCCGGGGGACAAGGTTCTCGTTGAGCTGAGCCCTTACGACCTGAAGCGCGGTCGTATCACGCGGCGAGTGAGGTACTAGAGCTTGAAGGTCCGAGCATCCGTCAAGAAGCGTTGCGACAAGTGCAAGATCATCCGGCGCGAGCGTCAGATCCTCGTGATCTGCTCGGAGCCGAAGCACAAGCAGCGCCAGGGATAGGAATGACGACTTCGTTGCACTCGTCGTCATTCATACGTGCACCTCGTGAACGAGGTGCTGTAGGGGAGAGGTATGGCACGCATCGCCGGCGTTGACATCCCGCGCGAGAAGCGCGTCGACGTATCGCTGCGCTACATCTTCGGCATCGGGCCGACCACGGCGCGCGACGTGCTCGAGCAGGCGCGCGTCGATGGTGCGGTGCGCGTCCGCGATCTCACCGAGCCTCAGGTCGCGAAGATCCGCGAGATCATCGACCGCGGCTTCACCGTCGAGGGTGACCTCCGCCGCGAGGTCGCGATGAACATCAAGCGCCTTCAGGAGATCGGCAGCTACCGCGGGCTTCGGCATCGCAAGGGTCTGCCGGTCCGCGGCCAGCGCACGCGCACGAACGCGCGCACGCGAAAGGGTCCACGCAAGACGGTGGCCGGAAAGAAGAAGTCGGTGTCGAAGACCTAATGGCCAAGGACAGCAAGGACGTCGCGACGAAGGACAAACGCGAGGCGCCGGCGCGGGACACTCGTCCCGCCGGCGCAAAGAAGGACGCGCCCGAGGCGGAGCAGGCCGCCGGCGCCGAGAAGGCCGCCCCGCGTAAGAAGCGCGAGCGGCGGGTCGTCCCGCGCGGCGCCGCGCATATCAAGGCCTCGTTCAACAACACGATCATCTCGATCAGCGATCCCGTCGGGAACGTCGTTGCGTGGTCGTCCGCAGGCGCGTCCGGCTGGAAGGGCTCGCGCAAGAGCACGCCCTACGCCGCGCAGGTCGCCGCCGAGAACGCGGCGCGCAAGGCGATCGACACCGGCATGAAGACGATCGAGGTGTTCGTGCGCGGCCCGGGCGCGGGACGCGAGGCGGCCATCCGCGCCCTGGAGGCCACCGGTCTCGAGGTCACCGCGATCACCGACGTCACGCCGATCCCGCACAACGGTTGCCGCCCGCCAAAGCGGCGGAGGGTCTAAATGGCGCGCTACACCGGTCCGGTCTGCCGTCTCTGCCGCCGCGAGGGTATGAAGCTCTTCCTCAAGGGCGAGAAGTGCCTCACGAAGTGCACGTTCGAGCGCCGCAGCTCGCCGCCGGGCATGCACCAGCAGCGACGGCGCAAGGTCTCGGACTTCGCGCTCCAGCTTCGCGAGAAGCAGAAGGCGCGCCGCATCTACGGCGTGCTCGAGCGACAGATGAAGAACACGTTCGAGCAGGCCGCGGAGATCAAGGGCGCGACAGGCGAGGTCATGCTCCAGAACCTGGAGCGGCGTCTCGACAACACCGTGTACCGCGCCGGATTCGGCAAGTCTCGCTCGCAGGCGCGGCAGCTCGTGGCGCACGCGCACATCAAGGTCAACGGCCGGGTCACGAAGACGCCGAGCTACCAGGTGAAGCCCGGCGACATCATCACCGTCCTCGAGTCGAGCCGCGGCTCGAACTATTTCAAGGAGATGCTGGCCTGGGCGAAGACGCAGACACGGCCGGGCTGGCTCGAGACCGATCCCGACAACTTCAGCGCGAAGGTGCTCGCCGTACCTTCGCGCGATCAGATCGAGGCGCAGGTGAACACGCAGCTCATCGTCGAGCATTACTCGCGCTAGCAGGGAAGGAACGCAAATGACCATCGTGGAACTCGAATACCCCAAGATCGAGCGCATCGAAGGCGACGAGCGCTACGCGAAGTTCGCGTGCGAGCCGCTCCCGCCGGGATACGGCACGACGCTCGGCAACTCGCTCCGCCGCGTACTGCTGTCATCGCTACCGGGCGCGGCCATCACCGCGGCCCGCGTGCGCGGCGTCGCGCACGAGTTCTCGACCATCCCGGGGGTGAAGGAGGACGTCGTCCAGATCGTCCTCAATCTCAAGCAGATCCGCCTCCGCTCGTTCTCGACCGAGCCCGTGACCCTGACGATCGAGAAGGAGGGCCCGGGCGTCGCCACCGCGGCGGACATCGCCACGACGAGCGAGATCGAGATCGTGAACCCCGAAGCCCCGATCGCGACGCTCGAGCCCGAGGCCTCGCTCTGGATGGAGCTGACGATCGAGACCGGCCGCGGCTTCCACTCCGCCGAGCGGCGCGAGGGCCTGCCGATCGGCGTCATCCCGATCGACGCGCTCTACAGCCCGGTGAAGAAGGTCAATTTCGCCGTCGAGAGCACGCGCGTGGGTCAGGTCACGAACTACGACCGCCTGATCCTCGAAGTCTGGACCGACGGTACGACGACCCCGGACCAGGCGGTCTCGACCGGCTCGAAGATCCTGGTCGACCAGTTCTCGATGTTCGCTGGGCTCAGCCAGACACCGACCGCGATCGCCGCCCCGGACCGGACGAACGGCAGCGCGCTGCCGTCGGCGATCTCCGACATGCCGATCGAGGACCTCGACCTGCCGCAGCGGGCGTTCAACTCGCTGAAGCGGCACGGCATCACGAAGGTCGGTCAGCTCCTGCAGACCCCCGATGAGGAGCTGCTCCGCATGCGGAACTTCGGCAAGAAGTCCCTCGATGAGATCAAGGAGCGGCTCGCCGCCCGCGGCCTCATCGAGCCGCCGGTGCGCGACGAGAGCGTGACCGATGAGATCGCATCCGAGAACGGCATGTCGGACGAGGGCGAGGAAGAGCTGCCGCCGAGCGAGGAGCGCCCCTAGGTGCCCCATCAGGTACATCAGCGCAAGTTCGGGCGCACCACCAACCAGCGTCGCACGATGCTGAAGAACCTCACGATGTCGGTGCTGCGCTACGAGCGCGTGAAGACGACCGAGGCGAAGGCCAAGGAGATCCGGCGCTTCGTCGACCGGATGATCAACCTCGGCAAGGACGGCTCGCTCGAGGCGCGCCGCCGCGCCCGGGCCTGGATCCCCGAGCAGGTCATCGTCGAGAAGGTCTTCGACGACCTCGCGAAGCGGTACACCGACCGGAGCTCCGGCTACCTGCGCACGACGCATCTCGCGCGGCGGGTGGGCGATTCCGCGCCGCTCATGCTGGTCGAGCTCGCGCCGGCGATCGAAGAGAAGAAGGCCGAGGCGGAGACAGAGGCGGCCCCGAGGCGGCGCCGGCTCGGTCTGCCCCGCCGCCGCGAAAAGGCTCCGGCGGAGGAGAAGGCCCCGGCCGCGAAGGCGAAGGCCGAGAAGACCGACGAGGGCGAGAGCGCGCCGGCCAAGAAGCGCGCACCGGCGCGCAAGAAGACGACCGCCGGGGCGAGGGAGGCGTAGCGAGCGCGGAGACGAACCACTGGAAGGCGCGTGTGGCGTACGACGGGACCGCGTATGCGGGATTCCAGGTCCAGCCGAACGCGCCGACGGTGCAAGGGGAGCTCGAGCGCGTCCTCGCGGTGATCTGCGGGGAGCCGGTGCGCATCACCGGAGCGGGCCGCACCGATGCGGGGGTCCACGCGACCGGGCAGGTCATCGATCTTCGGACGACGAGCGGTCTGGCGGCAGCGGAGCTGGAGAGAGGGGTCAACGCCCTTCTCCCCGAAGACATCGCGATCTCGGAGCTGGGACTCGCGGAGGACACCTTCCACGCGAGGTTCTCGGCGACGGGACGCACATATGAATATCGGATCCGGAACGCGGCGGTGCGCGACCCGCTCTGGACGCGGCGCGAGCACTGGCATCCCGGTGCGCTCGATGTCGCCGCGATGCGCGCGGCGGCGGCGCACCTCGTGGGGCGCCACGACTTCGCAGCGTTCGCGGCGGGTGAGTCCGGGCAGCGCACGGTGACGCGCGCCGAATGGATCGTCGAAGGGAGCGTGCTCCGCTTCGAGATCGAGTCGGACGCCTTCCTCCGCGGGATGGTCCGCGGCATCGTTGGGACGCTGCTGTGGGTCGGTCGCGGAAAGATGCCGGTCGAGCGTTTCGCCGAGGTCCTCGCGGCGAAGGACCGTTCGCTCGCCGGGCCGAGCGCGCCGGCGAAGGGTCTGTGTCTGGTCGCGGTCCGGTATGGTGACGGGGAACGAGAACGACGGGACGGAAGCGAGAACTGGGAATGATGACGAAGACATACGCGGTGAAGCGCGCGGACATACAGCGCGAGTGGCGCGTCGTCGACGCGGACGGCGCGACGCTCGGCCGCCTTGCCACGCGCATCGCGACACTGCTTCGCGGGAAGCATCGCGCGACGTTCTCGACGCACATCGACACCGGCGATCCGGTGATCGTGGTCAACGCGTCGAAGATCAAGGTGACGGGTCGGAAGCTCCAGGCGAAGCAGTACGTGCGTCACTCGGGGTATCCGGGCGGCATGCGAACGGAGAGTCTCGAGCGGCTACTGGCTCGGCGCCCCGAGGAGGTCATCCGCCGGGCGGTCCGCGGCATGCTGCCGCAGAACCGGCTGGGGGAGCAGATGATGCGAAAGCTGCACGTCTACGCCGGACCGGAGCATCCGCACGCCGCGCAGCGTCCGACCGAGCTGAAGGAGGCGACCGCGCGATGAAGTCAGCACCGTACTTCCAGGGGACCGGACGCCGGAAGACGTCCATCGCGCGCGTTCGCCTGGTGCCTGGCGAGGGCACCGTCGTCGTGAACGGGAAGGCGCTGGACGACTACTTCGGCCGCGACGGCGCCACGGACCGCGCGACGCTCCCCTTCACCGTGACCAACACCGCCCGCCGCTTCAACGCGATGATCAAGGTGGAGGGTGGCGGCGTGACGGGGCAGATCGGTGCGATCGCCCACGGCATCGCCCGCGCCCTCCAGCAGATGGACAAGGAGCTCGGGCCGGCGCTCCGCCGCGCCGGCCTCCTGACCCGAGACCCCCGCGCCAAGGAGCGGAAGAAGCCGGGTCTCAAGCGGGCGCGGAAGGCGCCGCAGTTCACCAAGCGCTAGCCGTACCGCTCCTGAGCGGAGCACACTAGGGTCGCGTGGGTACACGTTCGTCGGATTTCAACTACAAGGTCGCGCTCGCATCCGGTCTGAAGAGCCTCCAAGCGGGTCGGATCCGTCAAGCGGAGGAGCAGTTCCGGTACCTCCTCACGCATTTTCCGGCGGCGGACGGCGGGTATCGCGGCCTTGCGAAGGTGCTCATCGAGCAGGAGGATCGGCCGTCCGCGCTCCGTATGCTCCTCGATGGCGGTGCGGCGGTCGCGAAGGCCGGGCAGCGCGCGAGCGCGATAGGTCTGTACCGCGATGCGACCGCGCTCGAGCCGAACGATCTCACCGCGCACCGTCGTCTCGCCGCGGCGCTGACGCTCGCGGGTGACCAGAGCGCGGCAACGCTGGAGTACGTTCGGTACATCCAAGCAGCACTCTTCTCCGGCGCACGCGAACGCGCGCGTGCCGAAGTGCAGTTCGCGCTCGAACGGGTCTCGGATTCGGACGAGCTCGTGAACATCGCTCGCAGTCTCGGGGTGGAGGTCGCGGCCCCGCCCGCGCGCGCGCGTGCGCCGGCGACGACGTCCGCGGCGCCCGCAC
>JBKPCZ010000144.1:0-3947 GCA_046727665.1 Chloroflexota bacterium | reverse complement strand
GACCACGACGCCGGCCGAGATCTATGCGCTCCTCCTAGGCGTGATCGTGGTCGCGACCGTCATCCCCTTCGGCCTCACGCTCGCGGCTGTGAAGCTCATACCCGCTGCGCGCGTTGGACTCACCGCGACGATCGAGCCCGTCGTCGCGGCGATCGCGGCGTTCCTCGTGCTCGGAGAACAGCTCGCGGTCCCGCAGATCGCCGGCGGTGCGGTCGTTCTCGCGGCGATCCTCATCGCGCAGAGCCTTCGGCCGACCGCGGAAAGCGTCTGACGCCGAACATGCGCCGGTACGGTCTCCAGATCGCATCGACGCTCGTGCGCGGAGCGCCGAGCTCGTAGTGGGGAAGCTCTATCTCGTCGCGACGCCGATCGGGAACCTCGAGGATGTCTCGCAGCGCGCGCTGCGGATCCTGCAAGAGGCGCACATGGTCGCCTGCGAGGACACGCGGCACACGCAGATCCTGCTGCGCAAGCACGACATCCGTGCCAAGCACCTCACCGCGTACACCGAGTTCAACCACCGGCGCAAGGTCGCAGAGCTCATCGGCCAGCTCGACCGCGGCTGGGACGTCGCGCTCGTGTCGGATGCCGGTACGCCGGCGCTGTCCGATCCGGGCGAACAGCTGGTGCGCGCGGCGATCGCCGCCGGCCACGACGTCATCGCGATTCCGGGACCGGCCGCTGCCATCGCAGCCCTCGTCGCGTCGGGTCTGCCCACGCGAGAGTTCACGTTCGTGGGGTTCGTCGAGAAGAAGAGCGGACCGCGGCGGCGCCTGCTCGAGCGGCTGCTCGCGGAGGGTCGCACGGTCGTCGTCTACGAGAGTCCCTACCGCGTGGCCGATCTCCTCGCGGACCTCGCAGCCGTAGCGCCGGACGCGCCCGTCGTCGTCGCCCGCGAGCTCACGAAGCTTCACGAGGAGCTCATGCGCGGTTCCGCGTCGGACCTCGCCGCGCATTTCGCGGAGAAGGCTCCAAAGGGCGAAGTCACCGTCGTGTTCGCCCCGCCCACCACCGAGGCTACGCCCTAGGCGGCAGGCCTAAACTCCGCGCATCACACGGCGCGGGGAGGATGCCATGAAGCTTGGGCTGCGCACATTCTTGGTCCGTGGCGCAACCATCATGCTCGTCGCGGCGCTCGCGACATCGGCCTGCACGAGTCCGACACAGCCGGGAGCATCGGTCGCTCCGTCGGCGCAGGCGGGACCGGTGTCGGGAGGGACGGTGACGATCCCCATCGGCGCCGATCCGACCCTCAATCCCTGGAGTCCGAACGCCTTCGTCGAGTCTCTGTTCATCAACCGAGCGATCTTCGAGGGTCTCACGAAGCCCGGTAAGGATCTGGCGCCCGCGCCGGATCTCGCCGAGAGCTGGACGACCGCGTCCGATGGCCTGAGCTGGACGTTCAAGCTCCGCAGCGGAGTGAAGTGGAGCGACGGCAAGCCGTTCAGCGCCGATGACGTGGCGTTCACGTTCAACGACATCGTGCTCAAACCGGACCTCGGCGCGCAGAACCGCGCGAGCTATGCGGCGCTCAAGAGCGTCACGGTCGTCGACGCGAACACGGTGCGCTTCGACCTCACTCGCAAGTTCGCGGCGCTGCCGTCGTTCCTCGCGTACAACGCGGGCATCCTCCCGAAGCACGTGCTCTCCGCCGACCCGCTCAAGACGACGTCATTCAACAAGGGCATCCCCGTGAGCACCGGACCATTCAAGGTCGAGAAGTACACCTCGGGCCAGAGCGTCTCGCTCGTCCGCAACGAGAACTACTTCGGCCCGAAGCCGTTCCTCGACAAGGTCGTCTTCACCGTCGTCGCCGATCCCAACACGCAGATCGCGCAGGCGCTGTCGGGTGACCTGCAGATCATGATCCTCGACAACAAGGCGGCGGTGGACCGCGTCAAGAGCGCGCCGGGACTCGTCGTCGTGTCACGGCCGCTCGTGCAGTACTACTGGCTCTCGCTGAATCAGACCGACAGCCGCTTCACGGACGTGCGCGTGCGTCAGGCGTTCGTCCACGCGATCGACCGTCAGGCGATCATCAAATCGGTGGAGCTCGGCTACGGCTCCATCGCGAACAGCCCGATCACGCCCGCCCTCGCCGCGTACTACGACCCGTCGCTCGCGTCGAAGTATCCCTACGACCCGGCGAAGGCGACCGAGCTCCTGAAGGCGGCCGGCTGGACGCCCGGAGCGAACGGTGTGCTCCAGAAGGACGGCAAGCCCTTCCAGTTCACCATGGACGTGGGTCAGCGCGGCGTCCTCGAGCCGGTGAACGCGCTGATCCAGCAGGACCTGAAGAAGGTCGGCGTGGTCGTCGACCTCAACACGATGGAATGGAACGCCTACATCCAGAAGGACGTCGTGCGCCGCGAGTACACGGCGACCGTGAACTGGTGGACCTACCCCAGCGATCCGGACGTCTTCCCGTACTACCACTCGAGCGCCGCGGGCAAGGGCTTCAACATCCCCGGCTACCAGGACCCGAAGCTCGATGATCTCCTCGTGCAGGGCCAGAGCGCGAGCGATCTCGAGTCCCGCAAGGCCATCTACAAGCAGCTCCAGCAGTACACGTCCGAGGTCCTGCCCTACCTGTTCCTGTGGTATCCGCAGGAGATCGACGTGCTCAGCTCGGCGCTGAAGGGCGTGCCCGAGCTCGGCCTTCGCGACGCGATGCACTACCTCGGCGAATGGTGGTTGGCTAAGAAGTAATCCGCTACCTCTTCCAGCGGGTCGCGTTGGGGGCGCTCGTGATCGTTTTCGCGAGCGCCCTCACCTTCTTCTTTGTGAATCTCGCGCCGGGCGGACCCGCGTCGGTCATGCGTTTCGACGTCACCGCCGAGCAGCGCGAGGCGCTCATCAAGCGCATGGGGCTCGACCGGCCGGTGGTCGAGCGATACGCCGTGTGGGTCAGCGGCGCCGTGCGGGGAGATCTCGGTACTTCTCTCCTGACCGACGAGCCCGTCACGCAGCGGATCGGGGAGCGGCTGCCCAACACGCTCACCCTCGCGGTCGCCGCGCTCGTGCTGTCGGTCGCGCTCGGCATCCCGATCGGGCTCGTCCAGGCGCTTCGTCGTGGAAGCCCGCTCGATCACTTCCTGAGCCTTCTCAGCGCGATCGGCCTATCCGTCCCGGTCTTCTGGCTCGGGATCGTCATGATCCTCATCTTTGCCGTGTCGCTACGCCTGCTGCCGTCGGCCGGCGTGACGGGGATCGCAGAAGACACGCTGCTCGATCGGTCCCGGCACCTGATCCTGCCGGCGACCGTGCTCGCGACGACCGTGCTGCCGACCGTCGTGCGCTTCATGCGCTCCGCCGCGATGGACGTCCTGCACGAGGACTACATCCGCACCGCAGCGTCAAAGGGCCTCGCGCCGCGTGTCGTCCTGACGCGCCACGTGCTGCGGAACGCGCTCATCCCGGTGGTGAGCGCGATCGGCGCGCTCGTCCCGCGGCTCCTCGGCGGGACCGTCGTCACCGAGTCCGTCTTCAGCTGGCCAGGTATGGGCCGACTTGCACTCGAGGCGGCGCAGGGGCGCGATTACCCGCTCATCACCGGCCTCACGGTCATCGTCGCGGCGATCGCGGTCGCGACGACCCTGCTCGTGGACCTCGCGTACACCCGCATCGATCCACGGATCCGGCTCGCATGACGCGACTCGGATCCGCCGCGCTCGCGGTGCTCACCGCAACGGCGCTGCTCGCGGTCGCCGGTCCGCTGCTCTGGACGATCGCGCCTGAGACCACCAATCCCGCCCTGGGCCTTGCCGCGCCGAGCGCCGCGCATCCGCTCGGCACGGACGAGCTCGGACGGGACGTGCTGAGCCGTCTGCTCCACGGGAGCCGCGTCACCCTTCTGGTGGGCGTGGCCGCGATGCTTGCCGCGCTGCTGATCGGCGTCGTCGTCGGTGCGATCGCCGGCTACAAGGGGGGCTGGGTGGACGCGCTGC
>JBKPCZ010000143.1:0-3219 GCA_046727665.1 Chloroflexota bacterium | reverse complement strand
GCCGGCGCCCGAACCCACGCCCGAGCCGACGCCCGCGCCGCGGCCCACGCCAGCTCCTCCCGCACCGCCCGCGCCCCCCGCGATCGCGGCCACGTCCGCGACGGCGCAGGCCGAGCTGCGCATGCTCGCGCTCATGAATGCGTCACGGGTGCAGGAGGGTCTCGTGCCGCTCGCGCTCGACGCTGGAGTGTCCGACGCGGCGCGCCGCCATAGCGCGGCGGAGGCGCAGGTGCGCTACGTGTATCACGACGGGCCCGATGGGACGGCTGCCTCGCGCAACGTCCCCGCGTGCGGGACCGGCTGGTACGGCGAGAACACCGGGAAGGTATGGAGCGGCGGCGTCGACGTGCTGCATCGCGAGTTCATGGCCGAGCCGTGGGCGCCGATCAATCACCGGACGAACATCATGGATCCGAACTTCCGGCGCGCCGGCATCGGCGCGGTCCAGGGACCGGACGCGATCTACGTCACCGTGGTGTTCTGCCGCTAGATCTTCTGTACGCGGCGCTGCGCGAGCTGTCGGGCGACCTCGGCGCGCGTGATCCCGCCCGTCGATTGCCAGTCGTGCTTCTCGTCGCGCACGTTCGCGGCGCAGAACGCCCAACGTCCGTCGACGACGGTGATGTGGTCGCTGTCCAGCTGCGGGTCGCGCAGATGGTCGGGCAGCACGCACAAAAAGTGGATGAGGGCGTCGGACCGGCCAGTCAGAGCGGTTTCCTCTCCTCGCGCTCGCATCACGGCGGAGCGCTCGCAATGCTAGCGTTCGGCGCGGTGGAGTACCTGAAGCGCACGCTCCCGAACGGCGTGCGCGTGCTCGTCGCGGAGATGCCCGAGACGCGCTCGGCATCGCTTGCCGTCTTCGTCGGCGCCGGATCGCGCATCGAGGGCCGGCGTGACGCGGGCACGAGCCACTTCCTCGAGCACATGGTGTTCAAAGGAACGGCGAAGCGACCCACCGCCGCCGATATCAGCATGGAGATCGAGAGCCGCGGCGGCGTGGTGAATGCCGCGACCGACAAGGAGGTCACGGTCTTCTGGTCGCGCGTGCCGGCGCGGCACTGGCGTGTCGCGCTCGACGTGGTCGCCGACATGATCCTCGCGCCGATGCTGCGCGAATCCGACGTCGAGTCGGAGAAGAAGGTGATCGTCGAGGAGCTGCGGATGTACCGAGACCAGCCGCAGGACCGCGTGCACACCCTCGTCGACGAGCTCCTCTATCCGAATCATCCCCTCGGCTGGGAGGTCGCGGGACGCGAGAAGGTCGTCCTCGCCATGGCCGCGAGCGACCTGCGGGGTTTCATGGACCGCGGGTACGCGCCGAGCAAGATCGTCATCGCCTTGGCAGGGAAGGTGGACGCGAACGAGGTGGCCGACGCGATCGCCGAGCTCTTCGCCCGCGTCGCCGCGCGCACCCCTCCGCGGCTCAAGCCGGCATCAAAGCCATCGAAGACGCGCGTGAAGCTCCTCGGCAAGCGCACCGAGCAGGCGCATGTCTGCGTCGGCTGGCGTGGCGTGCCGCAGGTGCACCCCGACAAGTACACGCTCGACATGCTCAACGCCATCCTCGGCGAGGGGATGTCGAGTCGGCTGTTCCTCGAGCTTCGCGAGAAGCGCGCGCTCGCGTATGACGTCCATTCGTTCTCCTCGAACTACGTCGATGCCGGCCACGTCGTCGTGTACGCCGGCGTCGCGCCCGATCGCATCGGCGAAGTGGTCGAGGCAACGCTCGCGCAGGTCGCGCGCCTGCGCGATCAGATCGTCCCCGCCGACGAGCTCGAGCGCGTGCGCGACTTCAACAAGGGCCGGCTGGAGCTGCGCCTCGAGGACACGCGCGGCGTCTCGAACTGGCTGGCCGGGCAGGAGCTGTTCCTCGATCGTGTGCGGTCGGTCGAGGAGGTCTGCGACATCATCGACAGTGTCAGCGCGGAGGACATCCAGCGCGCGGCGCAGCAGTACCTTCGTCCGGAGCTCTCCTACGTGGCCGCGGTCGGTCCGCGTGCGGCCGTCGCGACCATCCGCGCCCCGGAAGGCGTCGACGTCGTCATGGAGATCGCATCGTGAGCCCCGAGCAGAGCATCGAGCGCACCCTCGTGGTGCTGAAGCCGGACGCCGTGCAGCGCGGCATCTCGGGCGAGATCCTCGCGCGGTTCGAGCGTCGCGGTCTGCGCATCGCGGGGCTGCGTCTCCTGCGCGTGGAGCGCGGCATGGCGGAGAAGCACTACGCCGTGCACAAGGGGAAGTTCTTCTACGACGACCTCGTGAAGGTGATCAGCTCGTCACCGGTCATCGCGATGATCCTCGAGGGACCGAACGCGATCGCCGTCGTCCGCGCGATGGTCGGCGCGACGCGGCCACACGAGGCGGCCCCCGGGACGATCCGCGGCGACTACGCGCTCGTCGGACTGCGCAATCTGGTCCACGCGAGCGACGCGGCCGAGACCGCGACCAGCGAGATCGCGCTGTGGTTCCCCGACGGCGTCGTCGACTACACGCGTGACGTCGAGCGGTGGATGACCGAGGACAAGGCCTGATGCCGCAGCGCGATCGTCCGAGCCTGCCGAAGGGCTACCTCAAGCGCAGCGCGCAAGGGATGCTCGAGTGGAGCGACGCCGAGCGCATCCTGCGCGGCGGTCGCTTCTACTGGATCGCCACGACCGACGCCGACGGCCGTCCGCATCTCGTGCAGCAGTGGGGCGCCTGGGTGGGCGAACATCTGTACTTCGAGGGCAGCGAGCGCACGCGCTGGGCGCGCAACCTGGCGCGCGATCCGCGGGTCGCCTTCGGGACGCAGACCGGCTCGCGCGCGGTGTTCGGGCAGGGCACGGTCGACGTGGTGCGCGGCGTCGAGCCCGAGCTCGCGAAGCGCATCGCGAGCCAGTACACCGCCAAGTACGGCCGGACCTTCGATTACCGGCCCACGGCAAAGCAGTACGAGACCGGCCATGCGTTCCGGGCGAGGCCGACGAAGATCATCGCCTTCGATGTGAAACACTTCGACACGTCCGGCACGCGTTTCACGTTCTAGCGCCAGCCGGCCGAGGTGGGGGAGCGTGGCAACGTTACTTCGCGCGTCGCTGCTTCTGCGCGTCGCCCACGGTGAACGGCAGCTCGTGGTGCGCGAGCTCCGCGACGACAACCGGGTGATGCAGCGCATCAATCCGGGGATTCCGATCGACGAGGCGCCGTGGACCGAGATCGGCCGTTACAAGGACCTCGAGA
>JBKPCZ010000142.1:0-27327 GCA_046727665.1 Chloroflexota bacterium | reverse complement strand
ATCGAAGACCCCATGCTCGTCGCCAAAGAAGCGCCGACCACCAATCGCCATCTGTTGTCCTGGGTCGATGAGATGGCGCGCATGTGCAAGCCCGACCGCGTGTACTGGTGCGACGGCTCAGAACAAGAAGCGAAGCTCCTCACCGACGAGGCGGTCGCGGACGGCGTCCTCCTTCCGCTGGATCCCGAGAAGCGGCCGCGCTCCTTTTACTCGCGTTCGAACCCGAATGACGTCGCTCGGACCGAGGAGCTGACCTTCGTCTGCACACCGACGAAGGCCGAGGCCGGCGCGACGAACAACTGGATGGACCCCGACGAGGCGCGTCGCAAGCTGGCGGCGATCTACGACGGAGCGATGAAGGGCCGCACGATGTACGTGATCCCCTACCTCATGGGATCGCCGGACTCGCCGTTCGCCATGCTTGGCGTCGAGCTCACCGATTCGATCTACGTCGCACTGAACATGCGGATCATGTCGCGGATCGGCAAGGTCGCGCTCGACCGGCTGGGCGGCTCGAACGACTTCAACCGTGGACTCCACTCGGTCGCCGATTGCGATCCGGAGCGCCGCTACATCACGCACTTCCCTCAGGACAACACCATCTGGTCGGTGGGGTCTGGTTATGGCGGCAACGCGCTTCTCGGAAAGAAGTGCCTCGCCCTGCGGATCGCGAGCTATCGCGCGAGGCAGGAGGGCTGGCTCGCGGAGCACATGATGCTGCTCGAGGCCGAGAGCCCCGAAGGCGAGACGCACTTCATCGCCGGCGCATTCCCAAGCGCGTCCGGCAAGACGAATCTCGCGATGCTCGTGCCGCCGCCGGAGTTCCATGGCTGGAAGATCCGGACGATCGGCGACGACATCGCCTGGATGCGCGTCGGCGACGACGGCCGGCTGTACGCGGTCAACCCCGAGGCGGGTTTCTTCGGCGTCGCGCCCGGCACGAACTACCACACCAATCCGAACGCGATGCACATGCTGGAGCACGACTGCATCTTCACCAACGTCGCGCTCACGCCGGACAAGGATGTCTGGTGGGAGGGCATGGACGGACCGCAGAGTGATCTCATCGACTGGCGCGGGCGCCCGTGGAAGCGCGGATCCAAAGAACCGGCCGCGCATCCGAACAGCCGCTTCACTGCGCCGATGGAGAACAACCCGGCGCTGTCCCGCTACGCGAAGGATCCGCGTGGCGTGCCGATCTCGGCGATCCTCTTCGGCGGCCGTCGCTCGACCACGATCCCGCTCACGCTGGAGGCCTTCAACTGGACCCACGGCGTCTATCTGGGCGCGACCGCCGGTGCGGAGACGACCGCCGCGATCACCGGCGCCGTCGGTCGTATCCGTCGCGACCCGATGGCGATGCTCGCGTTCATCGGCTACGACGCGGGCACGTACTTCGCGCACTGGCTCTCGATGTTCGGGCGCATGTCGCAGCCCCCGAAGATCTTCCTGGTGAACTGGTTCCGGAAGGGCGACGACGGACGTTACCTGTGGCCGGGCTACGGGCAGAACATGCGCGTGCTGAAGTGGATCATCGATCGCTGCGCCGGCCGGGCCGGCGCGATGGAAACGCCGATCGGCTACACGCCGCGGCCGACCGATCTCGACCTGCATGGGATCGACGCGAGCCCCGAAGCGATCGAGGCGGCTCTGCGTGTCGATGCCGACGAGTGGACGAAGGAGCTCGAGGCGCACGCCGACTGGTTCGAGAAGCTCGGTGGCACGGTGCCCGAGGCGCTGCGGCTGCAGCGCCGGCTCCTGCTCTCATCGTTGAAAGCGACTAGCTGACGGACTAGCAAGCCGTACTCTCGGTCCCGATGGGACCGTTCGACCGCTTCAACGACCGCGCCAAGCGCGTGCTCGCCCTCGCACAGGACGAGGCCATCCGCTTCAACCACAACTACATCGGAACGGAGCACCTGCTCCTCGGGTTGGTCCGTGAGGGGGAGGGCGTCGCGGCGCGCGCGCTCGATTCGCTCGGTGTAGAGCTCTCCAAGGTCCGTAGCTCGGTCGAGTTCATCATCGGACGCGGCGACTCTACGACCACGCCGACGGAGATCACTCTGTCCCCACGCACCAAGAGGGTCATCGAGTTGGCGATCGACGAAGCGCGCAAGCTTGGGCACAGCCACGTCGGCACCGAGCATCTGCTGCTCGGTGTGGCGCGCGAAGGCGACGGCGTCGCCGCGCGCGTGCTCGCGTCCCTCGGCGTCACACAGGAGAAGGTCCGCCATCAGGCGATCGCGACCCTTGGCCAAGCGGGTCGAGCGGGCGGAATGGCGTTCGACCCTTCGCCGGCTACGGGTTTCCAAAGCGCGACGCCGCGTGATCGCCTTGATGACGCGTCGAAACGGGTTCTCGCGCTCGCGCAGAACGAAGCGATCGGCCTCGGTCACACTTGGATCGGAACCGATCATCTCCTGCTCGGCCTGATCAGCGCGAATGGGACCATCGCACAGCGCGCGTTGAACGAACTCGGTGTAGCGCTCGAGCCCGCGCGCGCGCAGGTGGCGAAGGCCGACCGGCCGAGTGTCGAATGGCAGACACCAGCGATCTCTCTCACACCGCGCGCCGATCGTCTCGTGGAAGCGGCCGCGAATCTGGCCGGGCATGGCCCGACACGACCGGAGTGCCTGCTCCTCGCCTACGCCGGAGATCCAGAGTGCGCAGGTTCCCGGATCCTGGCGGCGGTCGGCGTGACGCCTGCGGCGATACGCGAAACGATCAACAAGCTGACCTCGCCGAGCTGAGGGCCGTGCGCTAGCTGCGGACCGTGATGTCCGGCTGACCCTGCAGTGCGGCGGCGACGCGCGCCTGCGCGGCGGCGCGGTCCGGGGCTTTCACGAGCAGCGTCACGTGATACGTCTCCTCGAGACCCGCCGCGGCGAGCGCGGCGCGATCGGCGCGGACGAGACGGAAGTGCCACGCCAGCGCCGTCGCGCCGACCGCGGTGTCGACGCTGAAGTGCCACAGGTCGTGCCAGAGCGCCAGGTTGAAGTGGAACGCGAGGATGCCCTTCAGCAGGTTGAACAGCAGCGCCGACCCGAACACGAGCACCGCGGCGACGCTGCCGAGGATGGCGAGATAGAGATAGGCGCGCCGCTGCAGCGATCTTCGCTCGTCGTCGTCGAGATGTCGCTGCTGCGTGCGCCAGTGGAAGGCCCACGCGGGGCCGCCCACGAGGACGAGCGCGATCCACGTCGCCGTCTCATTCGCGTCGTGATTCATGAGCCCGAGCCACCCGCTGCCGATCGCACCGATCGCGCCCGCGGCCCCGATCGCCGCCATCGCGAGCCCGATCGCCGCGACGAGGTAGTAGTAGGCGCGACGGATCCCCGCGGCACGACCCGCCTCGGTCTCGCGCGTCGCCTCGCCCTCGACGACGCGACGGTGGTACCACCACACCGCGGCGAAGACGAGGGCGAAGATGACGGGGAAGCCGAGCTGTCGCCCCAGATCGACGTCGCTGATCCGCTGGCCGAGCGCGCGCGCGAGCACCGTGGCGATGGCCGCGGTCAGGCCAAAGAGCACGACGAACGCGGAGACCGCGACGACGAAGTAGATCGCGAACCGGCGTGCGGCCGACGTCCGCTCGGCGCTGCCCACGCTCAGCGCCGCGCGCTGCGCGGGAAGCCACGCGGCAAGCCAGAGCGCGAGACCGGAGAGAACGCCGGGCAGCGCGTTGGCCAGATCGAACAACAAGGATGTCGTCCGATCCGGAGACCGTGAAGGCACGCCCGGCGGGAACACCGGCTCGGGGAACGGGAAGAGCAGCCGTTGCCACATCCCCGCCAGCGTCGACGCCAGCGAGAACGCGAAGAAGAAGAGGCCGATGACGGCCAGTGCGTAGCGCACGAGGTGGCCGATCTCCGCGGCGCGTCCCGAAAGGGCGCCGGTCGCGCGGTCGGCCGCGGCGACCCGGATGTGGAACACGAGCGCGCCGGCAGCTGCGATCACCATGGCCAGCGCGCCGGCGGCGCGTGCCGGCCAGCTGGGCTCGAGCGGGAAGAAGCCGTTCTGGCCGAGGAGCAGCGCCTCAAGCACGAGATGCAGCACGCGTTGCCCGTACCCGAACACGAGCAGACCGGTGACGAGCACGACGATGCTCAGGTACGCGCTGCGGAGCGCGGTGCCGCGCTCCTGGAGCGAGCGGCGCGCCGCGGCGTCGGCGGCACGGTAATGCAGGTACCACGCCGGGATGGCGACGAGCAACAGCGCGATCGCGAGGCTGGCCTGCTCGCGGTACTGCTCGCGCGGGCGGTTGAAGTCGGCGAACACGAACGGGAGTCCGGTAAAGCCGCCGCTCGGAGCGCTCAGCGCGATCTCGGCACCGACACGCAAGAGATTCGCGACGCCCAGGACGATCATGTGGACCGCCACAAGCAGCACGATGTAGAAGTACGCGCGCTGCACCGCGGGAAGGGGTCTCTCCTCGGCGCTCACGTGCGCATCATGAGGCTCGGGGCAAGAGCCGCAGGAGCGCGTTCGCGGTCGGCGACACCTCTGCGCCCGCGCGCGTCATCAGGTGGATCGTGCGCCTGGGCGCCGGATGCCCCTCGACGCGCAGCGCGACGAGGTCGCCGCGGCGCAGCTCTTCGTGGATGGCCATCTGCGGCAGGAGCGCGGCACCCAGCCCGGCGAGCACGACGCGCTTGCACGCTTCGGTGTTGTTGAGCTCCATCAGAATGCGCGGCGCGGTGCCGGCCACGGCGAAGTACGCGACGGTGATCGCGTGGAGATACGCGGCCGGATCGCGCATGACAAGACCCGAGCGCGCCAGGTCCTCGATGGCGATACGGCCGCTGCCGGCGAGGGCGTGCGTGCGGCCCACGACGGCGGAGATCGGCTCCTCGAAGAGTGGCCGCGATGCCAGCTCGGGCAGCGCAACGAGCTGGCTCACGAGCGCGATCTCGATCTCGTCGGCGCGCAGGGCCTCCGCCACCGCGTGCGACCGTCCGCTTCGGACGCTGATCTCGACATCGGGGTGCGCTCGGGCGAAGCGCGCGAGCGCGACCGGCGCGATGTACAAGGCGAGGTCGGTCGCGAGACCCAGGGCGAGCACGCCGCCGCGTCCCTCACGGGCCGCTTTGGTCTCGGCCACGCCACGCCGCACCGCGTCCAGTGCCGCCTGCGCGCGCGGCAGAAAGCGCCGCCCCGCCGGGGTGAGACTCACTCCTCGGCGTCCGCGGACGAGCAGCTGCGCGCCGAGCTCTCGCTCGAGACCGCGAAGGCGCGCGGTCAGCGTCGGCTGGGTGAGGTCGAGAGAAGCGGCCGCGCGCGTGATGCTGCCGCGCCGCTGCGCCTCCACGAACGCCTCTATCTGCCCCAGCTCCATGGTCCAAGTATAGATTCGGTCTATGGCACCACATCATCGACAAGGCTGTTCTATGAGCGGCGGCCGAGCGTACGATGCGGGCGACCCGCGGCGAGGGGGAGACCGCACTGACGCACCGCATCACCCTGATCCCAGGCGACGGCACGGGTCCCGAGATCGTCGACGCGACCCGCCGGGCGATCGAGGCGACGGGCGTGGCGATCGAGTGGGACGTCCACGACATCGGTCTGCCCGCGCTACAGAAGCTCGGTGACGCGTTCCCCAAGAGCGCCCTCGATTCGATCCGCCGCAACAAGGTCGGGCTCAAGGGACCGCTCACGACCGAGCTCGGCACGGGCATGCGCTCGGTCAACGTCGCGCTCCGCAAGGAATTCGATCTATACGCCAACCTGCGTCCGGCGAAGACGTATCCGGGCGTCCAGGCGCCGATGGGGCACATCGATCTCGTCGTGGTGCGCGAGAACATCGAGGACCTATACGCCGGGATCGAGTTCGACCTCGGCACGCCCGAGCTCGCGGAGGTGCGGGCCGTGATCGAAAAGGCGGCGCACACGAAGATCCGCGAGGACGCCGCGATCGCGATCAAGTACATCAGCGTCATGGGATCGACACGGATCGTGAAGTTCGCGTTCGAGTACGCGGTCGCCAACGGCCGCCGTAAGGTGACAGCGGTGCACAAATCGAACATCATGAAGTTCGCCGACGGGCTCTTCCTGCGCATCGCGCGCGAGGTCGCGCAGCAGTACCCGAGCATCGAGTTCGAGGATCGCATCGTGGACAACATGTGCATGCAACTCGTCCAGAAGCCTGACCTCTACGATGTCCTCGTCCTGCCGAACCTCTACGGTGACATCGTGAGCGATCTGGTCGCGGGGCTGGCGGGCGGGCTCGGGGTCGCGCCCGGTGCGAACATCGGGGAGAACGGCGTGGCGGTCTTCGAGGCGATCCACGGCTCCGCTCCGAAGTACGCCGGCCAGAACAAGGTGAACCCGATGGCGCTCATGCTCGCGGGGGTGCTGATGCTGAAACACATCTCGGAGCGCGACGCCGCAGACAAGCTGGAGCGTGCGATCGCGAGCGTCGTCGCCGAGGGGAAAGACGTGACGTACGACCTCAAACCGGACCGCGACGATCCAACGGCGGTCGGCACGCGAGAGTTCGCCGACGCCGTCATCCGGAGGATGAAGGGCTGATGCCGACGCAGGATCCCAGCAACCCGCTCCGCTACCTCCACTCGACGTCGACGAAGTACGAGTTCCAGTTCGGCTACTCGCGCGCCATCCGCCACGGGAACGTGGTGCGCGTCGCCGGGACGGCCGGCCTCAACGAGGAGGGCCAGGTCGTGTCCGACGACGTCGTGGAGCAGATGCGCCGTGCGCTCGAGATCATGAAGGACTCGCTCGAGGACCTCGGGTCTAAGCTCGCCGACGTCATCATGACGCGCATCTACGTACGCGACGTCAATGACATCGACCGCATCGCGGTGATCCACGGCGAGGTCTTCCGCGACATCCGCCCGGCGACCACGATCGTGAAGGTCGATTTCATCGATGCCAAGATCCTCGTGGAGATCGAGGCTGAGGCCGTGTACGGGGGCGCGGACGCGAAGGATTCGACGGGATGAGCAGGACCGTTCGCGTGGTGGTGACCGGCGCGACCGGGCAGGTCGCGTACGCGCTCCTGCCACGCATCGCCGCCGGAGAGATGTTCGGCCCGGACACCGACGTTGACCTGCGCCTCTCCGACATCCCGCAGATGATCGACAAGGCCAAGGGCGTCGTAATGGAGCTCGAGGACGGCGCCTATCCGTCGCTCTCCCGCGTCATGGCGAGTGCCGATCGAGCGGAGACGCATCAGGACGCCGACTGGGTGCTGCTTGTCGGAAGCGTGCCCCGCGGTCCGGGAATGGAGCGCGGCGATCTCATCCGGAAGAACGGGCCGATCTTCGTCGAGGAAGGCAAGGCGATCGCGAAGTACGGCGCGCAGGGCGTCCGCATCGTCGTCGTCGGCAATCCCTGCAACACGAATTGCCTCATTGCGCGCGCGAATGCCAGGAGCCTATCCAACGATCGCTGGAGCGCGATGACGAGGCTCGACCAGAACCGAGCGCGCTCGCTCCTCGCGAACAAGGCCGGCGCGCGCGTGAAGGACGTGAAGAAGCTCGCGATCTGGGGCAATCACAGCGCGACGCTGTATCCCGACTTCACGAACGCGACCGTGAACGGCAAAGCCGCGGCCGACATCGTCGACCGCGCCTGGCTGGAGAAGGACTTCGTCGGAGCGGTGCAGCAGCGCGGCGCCGCGGTGATCGCGGCACGCGGTGCCTCGAGCGCGTTCTCCGCGGCGCAGGGTCTGGTCGATCACGTGCGCAGCCTGGTCACCGCCACACCTCCGGGCGATTGCTTCAGTGCCGCGGTCGTTTCCGACGGCAGCTACGGCGTGCCCGAGGGCCTCATCTCGTCGTTCCCGCTCCATTCGAAGGGCGATGGGGGCTACGAGATCGTCCGCAGCGTGAAGCTCGACCGATTCGCGACCGAGAAGGTCGCGGCCACCGTGGCTGAGCTCGAGAAGGAGCGCGATCTGGTGAAGGATCTGCTCACATGACCGAGCTCGAAAGCGCCGCCCTCCCCGAGACACAGCTCCGGTACTTCCCGCTGGCGCGGGCCGGCGAGGCCTCGCGCCTGCCGGTGACGGTGAAGATCCTCCTCGAGGGCGTGCTCCGCGCCGTCGCGACCGGTAGAGCTTCCGAGCGCGACGCTGCTGCACTCGCGAAGTACCCAGCGCCTCCCCCAGCCGATGCGTCCGTGCCATTTCGGCCGTCGCGCATCCTGCTGCAGGACTACACCGGCGTCCCCGCCGCCGTGGACCTCGCCGCGATGCGCGCGGCGATGGAGCGAGCCGAGAAGGATCCGGCAAAGATCGAGCCGCTCATCCCGGTCGACCTCATCATCGATCACTCGGTCCAGGCCGATTTCTTCGGCGCGAAAGACGTCTACGAACGCAACCTCGAGCGCGAGTACGAGCGCAACCGCGAGCGATACGCGCTCCTCCGCTGGGCCGGTCAAGCCTTCAAGACGTTCCGCGTCGTCCCACCCGGCGCGGGCATCTGCCACCAGGTGAATCTCGAGCGCCTCGCGGAGGTCGTCGTCGTGCGGGACGGCGTCGCGATGCCCGACACGCTGTTCGGGGCCGACTCGCACACGACGATGGTCAACGGCCTCGGCGTGCTCGGCTGGGGCGTGGGCGGCATCGAGGCCGAGGCCGCGATGCTGGGTCAGCCCACCTACCTTCCCTGGCCGGTCGTCGTCGGCGTGAAGCTGAACGGGAAGCTCCCGATCGGAACGACCGCGACCGATCTCGTGCTCACGCTCACCGAGCTCTTTCGGAAGAAGGGCGTCGTCAACAAGTTCATCGAGTTCGCGGGCGACGGGCTGTCGTCACTGGCCGTGGCCGAGCGCGCGACCGTCGCGAACATGTGCCCCGAGTACGGCGCGACGAGCGCGCTCTTCCCGGTCGATCAGCAGACGCTGCGCTATCTCGAGCAGACGGGGCGACCGCGCGAGCTCATCGCGCTCGTCGAGCGGTACACGAAGGCGCAGGGCATGTTCCGCTCGGACGGTGCTCCGACGCCGGCGTTCGACGACCTCATCGAGGTCGACCTCGACTCGGTGAAGCCTTCGGTGGCTGGCCCGAAGCGGCCGCAAGACCGCGTCGATCTTCCGATGATCTGGGACTCATTCACCGGGCCAAAGCCGACGAAGGGCGTGACGTTGCCCGGACACACGGAGGGACCGAAGCCGATCAACGACGCACCGCAGACGATGGTCAGGCCGGCGACGGCCGCGACGGCCGCGGTCGCTGAGAAGCCCCGCGACCTTCAGGTGCGCGACGGGTCGGTCGTGATCGCTGCGATCACCAGCTGCACGAACACGTCGAATCCGTCAGTCATGATCGCGGCGGGACTTCTCGCGAAGAAAGCGATCGAGCGCGGCCTCGCGATCAAGCCGCACGTGAAGACCACGTTCGCACCGGGCTCGCGCGTGGTGACGCGCTACCTCGAGGCCGCGGGCCTCACGCCGTATCTGGAGCAGCTGGGTTTCTACCTGGTGGGCTTCGGATGCACTGTCTGCATCGGTAATACAGGTCCGCTCGCGACGCCTGAGATCGAGCATGAGGTCAAAGACAACGACCTCAACGTTGTGTCCGTCCTCTCAGGCAACCGGAACTTCGAAGGGCGCATCCATCCGCTCGTCAAATCGAGTTACCTCGCATCGCCGCCGCTCGTCGTCGCGTTCGCGCTGGCCGGAACGGTCCACATCGATCTGCAGGATCAGCCGATCGGCACGGACAAGGACGGCAAGCCGGTCTTCCTAAAGGATCTGTGGCCAACGCCTGAAGAGGTGAACGAGGTCGTTGGGAGAGCGATCACGCAGGAGATGTATGCGACCGAGTACGGAAAGATCTTCGACGGCGATCGCTTCTGGAAGACGATGCCATCACCGACCGGACTCTCGTATCAGTGGGATCCGGACTCGACGTACGTCCAGGAACCGCCGTTCTTCCAGAACTTCGAGGCCACGCCGCCGGCGACGATCCCCGACGTCGTTGGCGCGCGCGTGCTCGTGTCCGTCGGCGACTCGGTCACGACCGATCACATCTCCCCCGCTGGCGCCATCCCGGCCGCGAGCCCGGCCGGCCAGTACCTCATCGCAAAGGGCGTGAAACCCTTCGACTTCAACCAGTACGGCACGCGTCGCGGGAACCACGAAGTCCTGATCCGCGGGACCTTCGCGAACATCCGCCTGCGCAACAAGCTCACCGACAAGGAGGGCTGGTGGACCCGCCACATCCCGTCCGGCGAGGAGATGACCATCTACGACGCCTCCGTGCGCTATCAGCAGGAGGGCATTCCCCTCCTGGTGTTCGCAGGGAAGGAGTACGGCTCAGGCAGCTCGCGCGACTGGGCGGCGAAGGGGCCGAACCTCATGGGCGTTCGCGCCGCGGTCGCGGAGTCGTTCGAGCGTATCCACCGCTCCAACCTCGTGATGATGGGGATCCTGCCGCTGGAGTTCAGTCCCGGCGAGACGATGGCGTCGCTCGGACTCACCGGTGAGGAGACGTTCACCATCCGCGGGCTCGACATGCTCGCGCCCCGGGCGAAGCTGACCGTCGAGGCCACATCGCCGGTTGGGAAGACCACCACGTTCCAAGTGCTCGCGCGCGTCGACGATCCGACCGACGTCGAGTACGTGCGTCAGGGCGGGATCCTGCAGCAGGTGCTACGGGAGCGCATCGCCGCGAGGTAGACCGGGAATTTGATCCCCAGAGCATGAAACAGACGAAGGCCTTGGTCTGGCCCGCGCTCACGTTGGCGGGCGCTGCGGCGCTCCTTGTGGTCCTCGTTGCGACGGAGACATTCGGTCGCCGCTCCGTCTTCTGTAGCAGCACTGAGTGCTTTGTCGAGGGAGTGTTGTGGAGCCTGCCGACGTACGCGGCGATGCTCGCGGTCTACATTGCCGACGTTCTTATCACATCGGCTCTCATGAGTGCGCAGATCGGTCCGTCCAGCGTGCGGATCGTCGCGCTGACTACGGCCGTCGCCGGCGCCGTCGCGTACATCATCGTGAGCATCGTGAGCCTGGATGCGGCATGGGTCGGCGCCTTCTCAGGGCAATTGTCCCCTCCACCACCAGCGCTCCGGTTGCCCCCGGCCTTCGCGATCCTCAGCGCCCCGCTTTGGACGCTGTGCCTGATGCTGCTCGGCGTCTCAATCGCTCTGACGAGCTTGCTGTTGCCGCCGCTGCGAGCGCCGCAACCGCTCGCAGCCCTCGGCTGGATCGCCGGGGTGGCGATGGCGGCGTTGATCCCGTCCGCCCAGATCTACACGGCGTACAGGTTCGCCGTACCGATCGCGTTCCTGGCGGTGACCATCTGGGCGTCCTGGCTGGCCGTCGTTCTCATCAGGAGGTCGCCCCAGTTGTGGCTCGCGCCATGACAGGGACCGCCAGACCGGCCGCGCCGGGCCGTGAGGTCCGCCAGGTCCTATCGCGAGCCGAACGCGCGAGCAGATCGAGTCCCAGGCGAGCGCGGCGCACGCGCTCTCGCGCCAGCGCCACCATCGTCGCCGTGAGGTGCGCTCCGGCGGGATAGGGATCGACCGTCCCGCGCAGCCCGAACTTCAGGTACACGGGGGCGGCCACGCGTATGAGCTCCGGGATCTCCTGGTAGCGCATGAAGCCGCCGAGGTTGTCAGGGCACTCGATGTACACGTCGAGCGGCATGTCGACCACCGCGCGGATCGCGGCGATCTCGGCCAGGGTGAGATCGGTGGGCAGGTTGATCGTGCTTGCGCCGAGTCCGGCGATGACGCGCGCGCTCGCGGGATTCGCGACCGGCAGCATCACCGAGACCTTCGCCTGCATGTCCGCGGGAAGCCGACCCGCGCGTCGCAGCTCGTCGAAGACCGACAGGACGCCGATGTCCTCGATGAGCACGCTGCGGATGCCGTGGTCCGCCGCGCGAAAGATGTCGTCGATGACGGCGGCGAGCTGGTCGGCGCCGTGCGCCACCGGCGCGATGAGCGGACCGACGGCCGAGCGCGCCATCGCCGACGCGCTCCAACCCGCGTTCGGCCGCGCGAAGAGGCTGACCTCGATCGACGCGCGCGCGCCGAGCCTCACGAAGTCGTCGAGCTCGGCATCGGTGCACATGAACACGCCGCTGCCCTGCGAGATGCGCGTCACCGGCACGTCCAGCCGTTCGGCCTCTTCCAGGACCGCCGCGAGCGCCGCCGGGCCTTCGGTGCTCGGGATCTCGACGCGGTACTGCGCGCCGTCGGGGAAGGTCCGCACCGAATCTGGCAGGGCGCGCGGGTCCGCACCCGGCAGACCGAGCGCCTCGAGCGCGGCGGTGCTGCGCTCGGTCATCGGCCGATGCTCCGCTGAGCCACGGCGACGCTCCGCTCAGTCACCGGCAACGGCCTTCGTGTAGAGGAGCGGCCGGTCGCGCGTCGGGACGCAGACGGTCAGCGGCAGCGCCTCGCGGCCGACGAAGTCGACGAGGTGCGAGGGATAGCCCCGGTTCGTCGCGAACGTGTCGTAGTGCATGGGCACGAGCATGTCGACGCCGGCAGCGGCGGCGAGCTGGGCGGCCTCACGGTGATCGAGGTTGCCGACGATCCCCGCCGCTTCGCGGAAGTGGTCGCGGCCGTTGATCGGAAGGAGCGCGACGTCGACGTCCAGCGAGCGCAGCCGCTCGGCCTGGCCGTCGTACGCGATCGTGTCGCCCGCGTGATAGATCCGCGCCACGCCGTCGTCGACGACGTATCCGAGGAAGCGGTACAGCCCGCCCGAGAGCTCGCGCCCGAAGCTGTACGCGTCGGCCATCCCGACCCCGTGACGCGCGGGCAGCGGATGCAGCGTCACGCCGTCGAGACGCACCCGCTCGTCCGGCTGAGCGCCCACGATGCGCTGACGCGGCACGCCGGCGGCGGCGACCGCGTCCACGAGCGGACGCGGCACGACGAACCGCGCCTTCGGCGACGCCCGCGCGATCGTGGGGAGCGAGGCGAGGTCGAGGTGGTCGTAATGCTCGTGCGAGCACGCGACGAGATCGACGCCCACGGCATCCTCCGGATCGAACGCCGGCGGCGAGATGCGCTCGGCCATCGGCGCCACGAACGGATCGAGCAGCAGCACGAGACCGCCGGCCCGCACCGCGAAGCCGGCCTGTCCGAGCCACCACAGGGCGACGGTCCCAGGCGCGAGATCGAGCGCGCGCAACGCGGGCATCGGGCTGGTGGAGATGCGCGTCATGACGCCGCCGCGGGCACGTGCTCGGCGCGATGCGCGGCGATGAGGCCCTGGTACCAGTGGCCGCTCGCCTTGATGCGCCGACGCTGCGTCCGGTAGTCGGTGTGGACGATGCCGAAGCGCTTGCTCGTGCCATGCGCCCATTCGAAGTTGTCCATCAGCGTCCAGATGAAGTAGCCACGCAGCGGGACGCCGTCGCCGATGGCCTCGGCCGCGGCCGCGAAGTGGCGCGTGAGGAACGAGACACGCGCTGGATCGTCGATGCGGTCGTCGTCGACGACATCGTCGTACGCCGCGCCGTTCTCGGTCACGAACATCTCGCGTGGCGCGTAGTCGCGGTGCACGCGGACGAGGAGCTTGCGGAACGAGGCGGGATGGACCTCCCAGCCGATCGCCGTCCGCTCCGCGCCCTCTCGCTCGACGCGCTCGAGTCGGAGCGGTCCATCTCCGGCCTTGGTCAGGCGGCGCGTGTAGTAATTCACGCCGAGGAAGTCGAGGCGGCCGTGGTAACCGTCGAGCTCGCGCGCGCGATCGAAGTACGGCGCGTACAGCGCGACCATGTCCTTCGGGTACCCGCGACCGTGGAGCGGATCGAGGAACCAGCGGTTCAGATAACCATCCGCGCGTGTCGCGGCCGCGGCGTCCTCGGGCGAGTCGGTCGCGGGCTCGCAGGGCGACAGGTTGAGGGCGATGCCGACGCGCGCACCGCGTCGCGCGGAGCGGATCGCGTCCGACGCGGCACGATGGGCCAACAGGAGGTGGTGCGACACCGTGACCGCGGTGGCGAAGTCCCGAATGCCCGGCGCGTGCACGCCGACGTGATGGCCCGCGTAGGCGACGACCTCGGGCTCGTTCAGCGTCATCCAGTCGGTGACGCGGTCGCCAAGCCGCCGTGCGACAAGGTCTGCATACGCGCCGAACGCGTCCACGACGCCCGGCGCGGCCCAGCCGCCCTTGTCCTGCAAGGCCTGCGGCAGGTCCCAGTGGTAGAGCGTGACGAACGGCCGGATCTCGTTCGCGAGTAGCTCGTCGACGAGACGGTCGTAGAACTCGAGGCCCTTCTCGTTCCGCTCGCCGGTGCCCGACGGAAGGACGCGCGGCCAGCTGATCGAGAAGCGATAGGCGCCGAGCCCGAGCTCTCGCATCACCGCGACATCCTCGCGCCAGCGGTGGTAGTGATCGCAGGCGGTCTCGCCGGTCTCGCCGGTGGATATCGCGCCGGGCCGTTCGCAGAAGGTGTCCCAGATCGAACGGCCCTTCCCGTCGGCATCGTGACCGCCTTCGATCTGATAGGCGGCCGTGGCCGTGCCGAATAGGAATCCGGCCGGAAAGCGGCGCGCGAGCGAGGCGCCCTGGCTCATCGGCGCGGCTCCGCGTCTTCCCACGCGAGACCCATGCGCGCGTTGATGCCGCCGTCCACGTAGAGGAGCTGTCCGGTGACGTAGTCGGCCGCCGGCGAGACGAGGAAAGCCACGACGCGCGCGACGTCGGCGGGCTCGCCCATCCGGCCCCACGGCACGCGCCGCGCGGTCCGTTCGCTGGAGTAGCCCGGCATCTCGAAATAGCGCGGCACTTCGATGAGGCCGGGCGCCACCGCGTTCACGCGGATGCGCTTCGGCGCGAGGTCGATGGCGAGCGCGCGGGTGAACGCGTTGAGCGCCCCCTTCGTCGCGGCGTACGCGGCATGGCCGGGAAAGCCAGCGCCGCCGTGGATCGAGCTCACGTTCACGATCGCGCCGCCGCGTCGCTCCAGATGAGGTACGGCCTGCTGCGCGCAGAAGTACGCCGCGCGGACGTTCACATCGAAGAGCTCGTCGTACTCCGTCTCCGTGAGCGCGAGCGGATCACGCGTCTTGGTCACGCCGGAGTTGTTCACCAGGATGTCGAGACCACCGAGGTCCAACGCCGCCTCGTTCACGATGCGCCGGCAATCCGCGACATCCGCGAGGTCGCCCGAGAAGACGCTCGCGTGACCGCCGGACGCGGCGATCTCCACGCACAGCGCCTGCGCGCCCTCGGCGCTGTGCGCGTAGTGGATGGCGACCGCGGCGCCCTGCCGCGCGAGCTCGCGCGCGATCCCCTGACCGATGCCTGTTCCGCTCCCCGTGACCAGCGCGCGGCGTCCCTGCAGCGGCCCGCTCATGCGCGCTCGCTCGCCACGCGTTCCCGGCCGCGCAGGTGCCAGCGGTCGCCGAAGAGGTTCAGGTGCATGGGTCGGCGCGGATGTTCGGCGACGACGTCCTCGTCGAGCCGGACGCCGAGCCCCGGACCCTCAGGCAGCGGGAACGACCCGTCGGCGACCTCGGGTACCCCTGGGGCGGCCGCCTTCACGAACGGCGCGGTGAAGTCGTTGAAGTACTCGAGGATCTTGAAGTTCGGCGACGCGGCCGCGAAGTGGAGCGCGGCAGCGGTGGAGACCGGACCGCCCACGTTGTGCGGCGCGACCATGACGTAATACGACTCGGCCCACGTCGCGAGCTTCCGCGTCTCGAGGATCCCGCCCATCATCGTCAGGTCGGGCTGGATCACGTCGGCCGCCTGGAGCTCGAAGAGCTCGCGGAACTCGTGACGCACGTGGATCCGCTCGCCGGTCGCGACCGGGACATTCACCTGTCGTGCGACCTTCGCGAGCGCTTTCAGGTTGTCGGGCGGCACGGGCTCCTCGATCCATCCGGGCCGGTACGGCTCGAGCTCGCGCGCGATCGCGATCGCCTGTGCGGGCGTGAAGCGTCCATGCATCTCGACGAAGACCTCGCCATCGGGCCCGACACCGTCCCGCACCGCTTCCACGAGCGCGACCGCGCGGCGAAGCTCGGCCGGAGGGAGCTCCTGCCAGGCGGTGCCGAACGGGTCGAGCTTCACGGCGCGGTAGCCCTTGCCGATCGCGCGCTTGGCTGCGGCGTTGAACTCCTCGGGCGTGCGCTCCACCGTGTACCAGCCGTTCGCGTACGTCGCGATGCGGTCGCGGATGGGCCCGCCGAGGAGGCGGTAGACGGGCTGACCGAGCGCTTTTCCGACGATGTCCCAGCACGCCATGTCCAGCACGGCGAGCGCGGACATCGCGATCTGACCGGCGCGCGCGTAGTCGTCGCGGATCATGCGCCTGGCGAGCGCCTCGAACGCGAAGGGGTCCGCACCGATGACATGCGTGGGGACGGCCTCGTCGAGGTAGCCGAGGAGGGCGCTGGTGTGATTGATCATGCGGACCTCCCCCACACCTTCGAGCCCCTCGTCGGTGCGGACCACGATGAAGGTGAGATTGCGCCACGCGTCGCCCATCACGAGGGGACGGACCTCGACGATCTTCATCCCTTGAGACCCGTGGTCACGATGCCGCGGACGATGAAGCGGTTCGCGACGGCGAAGAAGACGATGAGCGGAAGGACGTACAGGACGACGCCGGCCATCGTGACGGTCTGCAGCGGGTTGCCGCGCGGGTCCGTGTACGCCGTCGACATCCGCACGGCAAGGGTGGTGTTGTCCTCGCTGAGCAGGAGGATCGGGTACAGGTAATCGCCCCACACCCAGAGGAACATGAAGATCGCGCTGGCGGCGAGCGCCGGGCCGGCGTTCGGCAGGTAGATCTGGAAGAAGATGCGCAGCGCGCCCGCGCCATCGACCTCGGCGGCGTCGTCGAGCTCCCGCGGGAAGGTCGCGAAGTACTGGCGGAACAGGAAGATGGCGAACGGACTCCCTCCGAGCGCCCAGAGGATCCACGGCCAGTAGGTGTTGGTGAGCTCGAGCTTCGCGAACATGACGAACTGCGGAACGAAGAGCACGAGGCCCGGGACCATGAGCGTCGCCAGCACGAGCATGAACAGCCGCTCCCGGCCGGGGCCGCGATGGCGCGCGAAACCGTAGCCGACCAGCGCGCTGACCAGCACGACGATCGCCGCGTACGAGCCACTGAGCACCAGGGAGTTCGTTGCGTACTTCATGAAGTCGACGAGCTGGAGCGCGAGCTCGTAGTTGAGGACCTGAGGCACGGAGGGAAGGAGCGCCGTGCCGAACTCGGACTGCTTCTTGAGCGACGTCACGACGACCCAGACCAGCGGCAGCGCGAATGCGGCCGCGGCGGCGATCACCGGGACGTAGCGCAGGGCCAGGTCGGCGACGGGCACGCGCCGTCGTGCCACCGTCATCGTCATGGTTCGACCCCGTAGAAGACCCAGCGGCGGCTGGTCTTGAAGAGCGCGAGCGTCAGCACGAGCACGACGGCGAACAGCAGCCAGAGCAGCGCAGAACCGTAGCCGAAGAGCTGCTTCACGAAGATCTCGAGGTAGGCGTGGACGGCGTAGAGGTAGTTGTCACGGGGCGGAACGGTCCCCGGGCTGAGGCCGAGGATGCCGGGCGCGAGGAGCATGGGCTGCACCAGGATCTGGAGCGTCGCGATGATGCCGGTCACGAGATTGAAGAAGATCACCGGCGACAGTAGGGGCAGCGTGATGTGACGCGTGACCTGCAGCCGGTTCGCCCCATCGATCATCGCGGCTTCGCGGTACTCGGCCGGGATGCCCTGCAGGCCCGCGAGGAACACGACCATCCCACCGCCCGCGGCTCCCCAGATCGTGAGCAGCGCGAGCACGACCGTCGGGTACTCGACGAGCCATCGCACATTCACGTCGCCGGCGACGACGCCGAGCATGGCGTTCAGCAGTCCGCCGGTCGGGTCGACGAAGATCTTCCACACCCACGCTGCGGCGACGACGGGGATGACATACGGCAGGTAGAAGAGCGTGCGGAACGCGTTCGCGAAGCGGATCGGCTGGTTCACCATGATCGCGAGCGCGAGCTGCAGAGCGAGACCGACCGGCACGACGAACGCCATCAGGAGGAGCGTGCGGCCGAGCGCGTGCTGTGCGTCTTCGTCGGTGAAGGCACGCACGTAGTTGTCGACGCCGACGAACTGGACGTAGTCCAGGTTCAGCCCGTCGTAGTTCGTCAGCGACATGACGAAGGCCATGACCAGCGGGATTGCCGACAGCAGGACGAAGCCCACGAGCCAGGGCGAGATGAGCAGGTAGAACGTCGCCGCGCGGCGAGTGCCGCGGCGCTTCCACGGCGCGACGCGCACCGCGGGGCGCGATAGCGCGCGCGTCGCGCCGGTCATGCCACGATCACCCTCCGTTCGAGACGCGACGCCGATGCTAGTTCCCGACGATCCGCTTGCCGTCCGCGATCGCGGCGTTGACCTCCGTTTCGATGTTCTGCACGAACTTGTCGAAGCTGATGGAGCCCTTGAGCGCCGGCTCGAGCTGCTTGACCCAGCTCGTGGCGAACGCCTGCTCGCTGAGGTAGGGATTGAACTGCAGCACGTAGTCGGCGTTCGACAGCTCGGCCTGAAGCACCTTCTGCACCTGCTTCTGGAATGGCGTCTCCTGTGGCATGTCCTTGTAGAGGGACTTGAGGCCTGGGACGCCCCAACCGCTCTTCGCGCGATCCTGCGCCGGCTTGCCGCCCATGTACTGCTCGAACACGGCCCACGCCGCATCCGGGTCCTTCGTCTGGGCCGAAACGACCCAACCCGTCGCCGTCATCGTCGGATCGCGGCGCACGCCTGACCAGGTCGGCGCGGGCAGGAAAACGGTCTTCCCCTTCGTCGTGTCGCTCTCGGCCATGGCGCTGAACCAATAGCCGTACTGGAGGATCGCGATCTGGCCGGCGTTGAACTCCGCGCCCATCCAGCTCGGGCTCGGATCGATGGGTGTCTGGTGCACGCCGTCCATCGCGATGTCGAAGAGATAGCGGATCACTTTCAACGCCTCGGGGTTGCCCGAGATGTTCACCTTGGAGAAGTCCGCGGCGTAGAGCGACTGGTTCTTCTCGGCGAGCATGTTCATCGCGGTGCGGTCGATCCACTGGTCGTTGTTCGAATGGACGAAGCCCCAGTACACGCGCTTGCCGGCGGTCTTGCGGTTCACCTTCTTCGCGAGCTCACGCAGCTCGTCGTACGTCAGCGGAGTCGTGTCGCTGGGGATCTTCACGCCGGCGTCCTCGAAGGCCTTGGTGTACGCGAACAGCGTGTAGTCCGGCGACCAGTCCTTCACCATGCCGTAGATGTCGCCCTTGCCGATGGCCTTCCCGTCCCACCGGTAGAAGTTATTCGCGGGGGCGAGGTCGTCCGGCTTCAGCAGCTTGCTGTTGGCGAAGTACGGCTGGAGGTTCTTGACCATCTTGCGCGAGATGTACTGCGGCACTCCCGCCGCCTGGACGCGAAACACGTCGGGCGGGTTGCCCGCGGCGTACATGGCGTACAACCGCGTGAGGTCGCTCGGGACGATCTCGATCTTGAGCTTGGTCGCGTCCTCCAGGGTCTTGCGGTCGTTGTCGTTGAATTCGTTCGGGTCGGTCATCACGACGACCTTGCCGGATCCGGACTTGGGTGTCGCGGTCTGCTGGCAGGCCGCGAGGACCGGTGCGGCGGCGACCGCGGCGGCGACGGCGCCCGCCCCCTTCAGGAGCTGTCGGCGTGTGGCACGTAGGGTCATCGGCCCCCTCCTTCCCGGCACCTTCCGCGGGCGCCTAGGCCTGATGTGACCGGTAACATAGCCGTATTCCGGCTGATGTCAAGAGGCTTCTTCCACACGCAGAGGGTAGAGTTCGGCGACAAACGGCAGGAGACGCCACGTTGGTGAACCGCGCCACGATCCGCGATGTCGCCAGAAGAGCCAAGGTCTCGCACCAGACGGTGTCGCGGGTGATCAACGGTCACGAGAGCGTGACGCCCGAGACCCGTGAGCGCGTCACGCGTGCGATCCGTGAGCTGAAGTACGTTCCGAGCGCGGTCGCGCGGAGTCTGTCGTCGAGCCGAACACACACCCTCGGCATGGTCACCACCGACGTGAGCGATCACTTCTTCGCCGAGGCGGTGGCCGGTGCGGAAGCGGAGGCGAGGAAGCGCGGGTACTTCCTGATCATCGGAAGCATCGAGCCCGGCGCCGAGGACGACGAGCGCACGTACCTGCGCCTGATGCTCGAGCGGCGCGTCGAGGGCCTCATCATCGCCGTGCCTCGCCTCCGACTCGCCGACGACGACCTGCTCGCCGACGCCGCGACGCGGCTGCCGACCGTCGTCGTCGCTTCGGACATCGAGCTGCCGGGAGCCGACCACGTCGATATCGACAACCGCCAGGGCGGATCCGAGGCCACCGCGTATCTCCTCGCGCAGGGACATCGACGGATCGCGACGATCACCGGGCCGCTCGATTGGCCGTCGGCCCGCGCGCGCCTCGACGGCTATCGCGACGCGTTGCGCCGATCCGGCGACGGAGCGTCTCCGCTCGTCGAGCCCTGTCCCGATTGGGGACTGGAGAGCGGGCTGCGCGCAGCCGAGCGGCTGCTCGCCGTCAGTCCACGTCCGACCGCGATCTTCGCCCAGAGCGACCTGCTCGCCCTCGGTGCGATGTCCGCGCTTCGCGCTCACGCCGTGCGCGTGCCCGAGGACGTCTCGATGATCGGCTTCGACGACATCCCGGTCGCGCAGGTATTCGAGCCACCGCTCACGACGCTGCGACAGCCGATGCGCGAGGTCGGCGAGCTCGCCGCACGCTTGGTACTGGAACAGCCGGAAAGCGCGCGGCGCGGAAAGGCGAAACGCCATCACGTTCTGCGCGCTCCGCTCGTGATCCGTGGCAGCGTCGCGCCGCTCCGCCTCGCGGGCGATCAGCAGCTCGCGAAGGCGGCGTCGAAGCGCGCGGTGCGCTCTTAGGGCTCGCTCACCTCAGGCGTCGGTGTCGGCTCCGTGATCGGATTCCACGGGTGATATGCGGTCGGATACCAGTCGCGCCATTCGCGCAGGTCGTGGCCCACGACGATCGCGCCGACGATGACCGCGGTCGCGAGCGCGAGCTCGACCAGCGCCGTCGCCAGACGACCCGCGAATGACAACGAGTGCTCGACCGCGGCGGCTGCGCGCATGCACGAACTCTCCGGCCGTGAGGCCCGTCCGCGCATCCGCGGTCACGACGACAACTCATACAACCGACGTAGTCAGGAGTTCCCAAAAGCAGTTGGCAGGCGGCTGACGAGGGCGGAAGCCGGACGGTGGACGCGACACTGGAGCGGGCGAGTTTGAGCGAGCGAGCCTGCCTCCGTCAGCCGCCACGCCTGGGAAGGAGCCCCGCCTCCGTCTGCCGCCGCGCCGCGCAGCCCTCAGCGCGCGGACAACCACCCAGACACCGGATGCACGAGCCGCCCGGACGCGACGAGGTCCGCGATCGTCTGGCGGGCGACCGGCCAGGAGAACCAGGCGCGCACCTCGTCCTCGTGCGTGAGCACCGCAGCGCGGACGCCGAGGACGACAAGCTCTTCCAGCGCGGTCTCCTCCGTCGTCTTCCACGGCTTGCGCCACACCTGATCCCAGCGGGACAGCACGCTCGAATGGCGATGGCCGCCCTTGCTGTCCTCGACCGCCACTCCACGCGCGACGATCGCGCCGTCGCTCTCGAGGCCCTCACGAACCTTGCGCAGCGTGGCCGCCGCGAACCCGAGCTCGGCCTTGAGATCCTCGACAGTGCTCGGGCCGGCTCCGGCCAGATGGCGCACCAGACGCGCGGCGTCATCGTCACCGGCCTCGGCCCGAGCGAGCGCAGCGCGGCAGAGCGGATCCGCCGCGCGCGCAGCCTCAGGCGCGAGGAAAAGCGTCTTGCCGCGGTGGAGCTTCGTCTCGAAGACGTCGGGGCGCTCGGTGAGCTCGCCGCCCCAGCTCCACTTGGTCTTCGGCCACGAAGCGAAGCCTTTCTTCGTGGCGTCGTAGGCCTCTTCATGCGTCGCAGCGAACAGGCTCGGAAGCGCCGAGTCCTGCGTCAGCGTGAGCATCCGGCGGTCCTGCAGGAAGGCGTGGGCGTCATCGAGCGTCCGCAGCTTCCGGTCCGGAGTGAGCCTGCAGTCGAAGAGTCGCTTCGCGCGAAGCTCCGCTAGCGGGATCGTTTCCTCGCGTAGGCCCGCGTGTCGGCGTTGTCCACCAGCTCTCGCGCTGTGCGTCCGTCGAGCGGATACGACGCGATGCCCCACGAGAGCTCCGGCATGCGGATGCGGCGACCGTCCTGAAGCTCGACCTCGGCGTTCTCCAGCACCTCCATCAGCCGCACAACGACCTTCTCGGCCTCGTCGCGCGGCGTGTCGGGCATGACGATCGCGAACTCGTCGCCGCCGTATCGCGCCGGGACATCCTCGGTGCGCACCTGCGCGCCGATGCTGCGTCCGAGCGTGCGCAGGACCTCATTGCCGGCGAGATGTCCGAACGTGTCGTTCACCGTCTTGAGCTTATCGAGGTCGAAGAAGGCGACCGCGAGCGATGCCTCACGACGGGCCGCGCGCGCGATCTCCTCCTCGAGACGATCGTAGAAGTAGCGGTAGTTGTGCAGACCCGTGAGCGCATCGGTGTTCGCGGCCCGCTTCAGGCGCTCGTGCAGCTCGGCGACGTCGATCGCGGCCGCGATCTGCGCGCCCACCGCCTGCATGAGCGTGAGATCGCGCTGCGAGAACGCGTGGGGCACGCGATGCGAGACGGCGAGGACGCCGATGGGCCGGCCGGCGCTCACGAGCGGCACGATGATCTCGGCGCGGATGTCGGGATCGCCGATGTATCGCGGATCGAGGTGGACGTCGTCGATGAGCTGCGGCTGGCGATGCTCGAGCACCCAGCCCGAGATGCCTCGGCCTGAGGGGATCCGCAGCGACGTGGCGGGCCCCGTCGGGAGGCCCGCCAGCGCCCGGACCACCAGATCGTCCGTCTGATCTTCGCGAAGCAGGATGGTGAGGCGGCTGCCGGGCATGCTCTTCAGCAGGATGCTGAGGATGCGGTCCAGCAGCTGCTGCAGGTCGAGGATGGTGTGGAACTCCGGCGTGAGGTCGGCCAGGATCGCGAGCTCGCGGCTGGTACCGACCTCCTCCTCCGCGGCCTCGATGACGCCACGCGCCTCGATCATCGCCACGAACTGATCGACCATCGCCGGGTCGTACCAGATCCCGGCGAGACGTCGCAGCTCGCCGAGCGCGACGTCGGAGCGCAGCGCGATCCGGTACGGCCGGTCGGCGAGCATCGCGTGGTACCCGATGACCATGTTGAGGATCCGCGCGGCGCGCGGTATGGCCTCGCCGGCGAGCCCATCGGGATAGCCGGAGCCGTCCCAACGCTCGTTCGCATGGCGCACGATCGGGACGACGCCCTTCAGGAAGCGGATCGACTCGAGGATGCGCGCCCCGAGCAGCGGATGCTCGCGCACGATCGTGACCTCTTCGGGCGTGAGCGGGCCGCCCTTGCCGAGGATCGATGCCGGAACGCCGATCTTGCCGAGCGAATGGAAGAGCGAGGCATACCGGAGGTCGCGCAGCTCGTCCGGTCGAAGGTGCATGCGCTCGCCGAGCGCGAGCGCATCCGCCGCCACGCGACGCTGATGGTCCTCGCGGTAGTGGTCGCGTGCCTGGATCGTCGCGGTGAGAGCGGACACCGTCGAGAGATACGCATCGTCGAGATCGCGATACAGCCCGATACTGCGAATGGCCGCCGCGCCGAACCCCGCGAGGACGCCGATGAGCTCGTGCTCTTCGCTGGACACCACGTGGTGCGTCTTCCAGGTGACGAAGAGAACACCCACGGACTTGTTCGCGAGACGGAGGGGCTGGAGCAGCACGCTCTGGTGGCCGAAGCGGCGCAGGAGCTTGCGCGCATTTTTCGGCGTGTCGTCTTCATCGTGTATCTGCATCGGGGTCCCCGCCTCGAGGAACTTCGAGATCACCGGGTTGCTCTTCGGGAGCATCAATGGGTCGGTCGCGGCGGTGCCGGTGGTGACGGCGAACTCGAGGCTGTCTCCACCCGAGTCGAGGTACACGGCGACCGCGGACGCTTGCATCATCTCCTGCACCGAGTCCGCAAGCGCGCGGACGAGGGCGGGCAGCTCCTTGTGCGTCGCGAGCTCGAGGCCGATGCGGTGCAGGTCGAACAGGCGGCGCGACAGCGCGCGGGTGCGGTCATAGAGATCAGCGCGCTCGATCGCGATGGCGGCCTCGTTCGCGATCGCGGAGAGCAGCTCGAGATCACCTTCGTCATAGGCGTTCGCTCGGGAGCTCTGCGCGGAGATCGCGCCGATCGGCTTCCCGTGCAGGCGCAGCGGCGCGACGATGATCGAGCGTTCGAGGACCTTCCCCCACGGGCTCCGCGGCGGGAGCTTGAGCCGGATGCGGTCGCGCTCGGCGTCGTGCAGCAGGATCGGCTTGTCCTGCTGGACGGCGAGACCGCCCAGGGTGCCGGTCATCGGACTCTCTTCCGGCTCCATCTCCTCACCGCCGTCGTAGAGGTAGCGAAAGGAGAGGGTGCCGCGCTCCGGCACCGCGATGGCCACGTAGAACGCGTCTACATCGAGTGCCTTCCGCACCTGCTCGAAGACCTCACGGAAGACCTTCACCGGGTCGAGCGAGCTCCCCACCGAGTGCCCGACATCCACCAGCGTCGCGAGCAGACGCGCGCGGCGCTCGGCGGCGAACCGCGCGCGGATATCGAGGTAGCCGAACAGGAAGAGCGGGATGACCGGCACCAGGAACCACGGCTCGATGAGGACGACCTGCACGGTGATGACCGCGGCGAGGCTCCACAGGAGCTGCGCGCGTACCGTGCGGTCCACCCACTGTCGCGTGACGCGGTCGAAGACCACGTTCCGCAGCGAGCGCTGCAACAGCACGATCTGAACGATGTCGACGACGACGAGCACGACGACAGCGGCGACGCCGGCGATGATCGTCGCGGCAGTGGGCTCGACCCTCGACGCGAGCTCGCCCAGGAAGATCGTGTAGACCGCGGCGGCCGATCCGGTGGTGATGGCGACGGAGGCCGAGTTCCGGATCATCTGAAGCGGCCGCTTGCCGGTGAGCAGGTCGTTCGCCAGGCGCGCCGCCGCGGCCATGGCCGCGACCGCGCCGGGTGGCATGAGCACGATGCCGGCGAGCACCGCGACATCCGAAGCGGACAGCTCCGTGTTCATCTGGACCCGGATGGGACGGACCGAGAGGACGAAGGCCGAGAGGAACAGAAGGCCCATGAGTGCCGGGCTGACACGACCGTCGAGCGCGTCGCGAACCCCGAGCGCCACGTACGGCGTGGCGGCGAGGACCGTGACCGCTATCAGGAATTTCGCGGCGCGCGGAAGCGGCTTCATGCGGATGCCTTGCCCTCTCGGCGGGCGAGCCTAGCACCCGCACGCCGGGCGGAGGGGGTCAGCCGGGCATCAGCGGCTCCGCAGCCAGCGCTCGATGAGCAGGATGGCCGCGAAGATCGCCGCGATCACGACCAGCTCGCCGGCCCCGCCCCGGTCGACCGCCGGCCGGATGACGAGGAACACGAGCGTCGTCGCCAGGAGGAGGCCGACGAGGATCTGGAAGAGAAGACGCGAGCTCAGGCGGACGGTGGCTCCGGCTCACCCGCCCCGAGGTCGGCGGGCTGGCCGCGCATGCGCCGCAGCGCCCACGCGATCGGGTCGTAGGTCCGCGTCACGATGCGCTCCTTGAGCGGGATGATGGCGTTGTCGGTGATGTGGATATCCTCGGGACAGACGTCGGTGCAGCACTTGGTGATGTTGCAGTAACCGAGTCCGTGCTTCAGGCGCGTGAGCTCGATGCGGTCGTTGGTGTCCAGCGGATGCATCTCGAGCGCGGCGATGCGCACGAAGTAGCGCGGACCGGAGAACGACGCCTTGTTCTCTTCGTGGTCGCGGATGACGTGGCAGACGTCCTGGCAGAGGAAGCACTCGATGCACTTGTGGAACTCCTGAACGCGCTCGATGTCCTCCTGGTACATGCGCCGGGTGCCGTCGGCCTCTTTCGGTTTCGGCTTGAACGCCGGGATCGTCTTCGCCTTCTCGTAGTTGAACGAGACGTCGGTGACGAGATCCTTCACCACGGGGAAGGTCTTGACCGGCGAGATCGTGATCTCCTCGTTCGGCGCGAAGGTGTTCATGCGCGTCATGCACATGAGCTTCGGATGGCCGTTGATCTCGGCGCTGCAGGAGCCGCACTTCCCCGCCTTGCAGTTCCAGCGCACGGCGAGGTCCGGCGCATGCGTAGCCTGGATGCGATGCACGACGTCGAGGACGACCATGCCTTCGTCGGACGGGACGCTGTACTCGACGAAATCGCCGCTCTTCGCGTCACCGCGCCAGATCTTCATGCGGACGTCGGCCACGGCTATTCCTTCGCGCTCGCGGCCGCGACCGGCTCGAGGGCGACCTTTCCGGTCGGTTTGTCCTCACCGATGAGCGGGCGCAGCTCGCCGGGCATCTCGGGCAGCGGCTCCGCGTCGATCACGAGCTCTCCGTCACGCCGTCGGACGACGACGTTCTTTCTTCCCCACTCCGCATCGGGCTTCGGGAAGTCGTCGCGCGTGTGCCCGCCGCGGCTCTCCTGTCGCGCGAGGGCCGACTTCGCGACCGCCTCGGATACGGTGAGCATCGTGAGCAGGTCGAGCGCGAGGTGCCAGCCGGGGTTGTAGATACGCGAGCCGCTCACGCCGACGCGCGTCGCCCGCTCGCGCAGCTCACCGATGCGCTCGATCGCCTCCTCGAGCTCGGCGCGGGTGCGGATGATCCCCACGAGCTCCTGCATCGTCCGGGTCAGGTCGGCGTGGACCGCATAGGGGTTCTCGCCGTCGCTCCGCTCGAAGGGCGCGAGCATCCCCGTCGCCGCCGTGTCGACCTGGCGATCGTCGATCCGCGGCAGCTTGGCCACACGCTTGGCGTACTCCGCCGCATAGAGGCCGGCTCGCCGGCCGAAAACGAGAAGGTCCGAAAGCGAATTGCCGCCAAGGCGGTTCGCCCCGTGCATCCCCGCCGCGACCTCGCCAGCGGCGAACAGGCCGGGCACGGTCGACTGCGCCGAATCCGCGTCCACGCGGACGCCGCCCATGATGTAGTGCAGCGTGGGTCCGACCTCCATCGCGGTCTTGGTGATGTCGACGTCCGCCAGCTCCATGAACTGGTGGTACATCGACGGCAGTCGCCGCTTGATGTAGTCGGGTGAGCGGCGGGAGGCGATGTCGAGGAAGACGCCACCGTGCGGGCTGCCGCGGCCGGACTTCACCTCGGCGTTGATCGCGCGCGCGACCTCGTCGCGCGGCAGCAGGTCCGGCGTGCGGCGGTTGTTCTTCTTGTCCTCGTACCACCGGTCGGCCTCCTCCTCCGAGTCGGCCGTCTC
>JBKPCZ010000141.1:0-7301 GCA_046727665.1 Chloroflexota bacterium | reverse complement strand
CAGAAGCCGACGCTCGCGTGATCTGACCCATGTGCTGAGTGGCCGTCGCCGCTTCGGCCGGTGCTAGGCTCGTTCGACGACTTCGGCAGGGGGAGGAACGTTCCATGTCGTACCGTCGTGCGCCCATTCTCTTCGTCATCGCGCTGCTCATCGCTGCCGCTTGTACACCGACGACCCCAAGCGCCAGCGGCGCGCCAACTGCCACCGGCGGCGCCGCGAGCACGCTCGTGTACTACGCGGACGTCAGCGACCTCATCTCGCTCGACCCCGCCGTCGCATATGAGTTCAGCGGCGTGCTCCTCGTGCACAACGCGTACGAAACGCTGGTGAAGTTCGAGGGCGCCGATCTCGCCACCATCAAGCCGAGTCTGGCGACAAGCTGGGAGCCGAAAGACGCTGGCGCCACCTGGGACGTCACATTCAAGCTCAAGAACGGTGTGAAGTTCGCCAGCGGCAACCCGTTGACCGCGGACGACGTCGTCTATTCGCTCCAGCGCGTCATCAAGCTGAACAAGTCGCCCGCCTTCCTGTTCACCGACATCGCCGGGCTCAAGGCCGAGAGCATCAAGGCGACCGACGCGAGCACGGTCGTCGTGAGCCTGCCGAAGACCGCGAGCCCGCAGGGCTTCCTCTCGATCCTGACGTTCACCGTCGGCGGCATCGTCGACTCGAAGGAAGTGAAGACCCACGAGACGGCCGGCGATTCGGGTTCCGGCTGGCTTCTCGACCACTCCGCCGGGAGCGGCCCCTACAGCATCGACCACTGGACGAAGAACGCCGAAGTGCTGCTGAAAGCCAACCCGAACTACGGCGGCACGAAGCCGGCGCTCGGCGGCGTGCTCGTCAAGCACGTGCCGGAATCGACGAACCAGCAATTCGCGCTAGAGAAGGGCGACGCGGATGTCGCGCGGAACCTCAGTCCGCAGCAGGTCGCGGCGCTCCAGGGGAAGACGGGTATCACGACCACGTCGGGCAACAGCCTGCTGCTCGTATACGTGGGCATGAACGCGACGGTCAAGCCGCTCGACAACGTCAACGTACGCGAAGCGCTGCGTACCGCGATCGACTATGACGGCATCATCAAGGACCTTCTCAAGGGCAACGCCAAGAAGGTCCAGGGCATCGTCCCGGTCGGTCTGTCCGGCGCGAACGAGACCGCGCCGTTCCAAGCCGACGTGGCGAAGGCAAAGGCCCTGCTGACCCAGGCCGGGCAGACCGCGATCACGCTCGAGCTCCTCGTTCCGACCGGACCTGCGCCGGGTGGCGTCGCCTGGGCCGACCTCGCGTCGAAGCTACAGGCCGACTGGGCAAAGATCGGCGTCACCGTGAACATCAAGCAGACGGCGCAGGCCGATCTCCTCACGACCTATCGCGCGCAGAAGGGACAGCTGGTGATGATCCTGTGGGGTCCGGACTTCCCGGACCCGGACGCGAACGTCGGTCCCTTCACCGACTACGCCGCGAAGTCGATCGCGTACCGCAATGGCTGGGACGACAAGACGATCGCGAACAAGGGCCGCGAGGCCGCGCTCATCACCGATACGACCAAGCGTTCCGCCGCGTACAAGGAGATCACCGAGTACGTCCTCCACAACGGACCCTATGCGGTTCTCTATCAGCCAACGGAGCTGTTCGGCCTGCGCTCGACAGTGAAGGGCTTCGCCTGGAATCCGATGGGATGGTTGGACTTCGCCGCGATAACTAAATAGCGCCAGCGGCGCCATGCGATTCCTCGGGTTCCTGTTACGTCGCATCATCGGGATCGCGGCCGTGATGATCGGAGTCTCGGTCATCACGTTCGCGATCTCGCATGTCATCCCCGCCGACCCCGCGGTCGCGGCGCTCGGCGACCACGCCACGGACGAGCAGATCGCCGCATTCCGCGCGGAGTACCGACTCGACCGTCCGCTGGTCGAGCAGTACGTGACCTACGCGAACGGCATCCTCCACGGTGACCTCGGACGGAGCATCCGGACACGGCGCGCCGTGCTCGACGACCTCGTCGATTCGTTCCCCGCAACGCTCGAGCTCTCTTTCACCGCGCTGCTGGTATCGATGCTGGTCGGCATACCCGCGGGCGTCTGGTCCGCGCTCCACCGCGGGCGCATGCCGGACCTCATCGTGCGGCTACTCGCCCTCGCCGGTGGCTCGATCCCGGTCTTCTGGCTCGGACTCATCGTCATCGGACTCGGTTACTACCAGCTCGGCTGGTTCCCCGGCGGCGGGCGCCTCGACGCATTCGTTCCGCCACCGCCCGCGCGCACCGGTCTGTACGTCGTCGACAGTCTCATCGCCGCCGATCTCGACGCGCTTCGAAGCAGCCTGCTGCATCTCGTGTTGCCCGCGCTCACCCTCGGCTACTTCTCGACGGCCGTGATCACGCGCATGACGCGCTCGAGCATGCTCGAGGTGCTCGGCCAGGATTACATGCGGACGGCGCGCGCAAAGGGTCTTCGCGAGCGGGTCATCGTCATTCGACACGCGCTCCGTAATGCGCTGATCCCGACGGTCACGATCATCGGCCTGACGTTCGGCAGCCTTCTCTCGGGCGCGGTGCTGACCGAGACGATCTTCAGCTGGCCCGGACTCGGCCGGTACGCGACCGCGTCGGCGGTGAGTCTCGACTTCCCGGCCGTCCTCGGCGTCACGCTTCTCGCGGCGGTCGTGTATCCGGTCGCGAACCTCGTCGTCGACGTCGCCTACTACTGGCTCGATCCGCGGATCCAACATGGTTAGACCTGCGCCCATCCTGCGCGAGCCGCTCAACGTGCTTGCGATGGCGCTCATCGCGGCGTTCGCGTTGTGCGCTCTCCTCGCTCCGATCATCGCCCCATACGACCCGCTGGCGCAGACCCTGAGTTCGCGGCTCGAGCCGCCGTCCGCTGCGCACTGGCTCGGGACCGATTCCCTGGGCCGCGACATCGCCAGCCGACTTCTGTACGGCGCGCGCATCTCGCTCATCGTCGGCGTGGTCGTGGTCGCACTGGCCGGCATGTTCGGCACGCTCGTCGGCCTCGTCGCGGGGTACGCGGGGGGACTCGCGGACGAGGCGATCATGCGTCTCACGGAGGTCTTCTTGGCGTTCCCGCCGCTCATCCTGGCGATGGCGATCGCCGGAGCGCTCGGACCGAGCCTCACCAACGCGATCATCGCGATCGCGGCCGTCACCTGGGCCGTGTACGCGCGTCTCGCGCGCGGGCAGGTCCTCTCGCTGCGACGCCGCGAGTACATCGAGGCCGCGCGCAGCATCGGAGCCTCGCCCGCGCGGGTCCTCGCGCGCCATCTCCTGCCCAACGCCATCGCGCCGCTGCTCGTCCAGGCCAGCTTCGACATGGGCGCGGCGATCATCGCGGCAGCGGGCCTCAGCTTCATCGGCTTCGGCGCGCAGCCACCGACGCCGGAGTGGGGGGTGATGATCAGCGAAGGCCGGAACTTCATCAGCACCCAGCCGTGGCTCTCGCTGTTCCCCGGTCTGGCGATCCTGTTCGCAGTCGGGGCCTTCAACGTGCTCGGAGACGGTCTTCGGGACGTCCTCGATCCGCGCCTTCGGCGCGCGAACTGAGGCTGGGCGGCCCGCACTATGTAGCGTCTGCCACTAAAGACATGCTTGACCAGTGGTCTGCTAAAGCCTAAGAGTTCCACTTATGACCGATGAGGGAGCGGCCACCGCCGAGCGCGTCCCGACCGTCCTGGTGGCGGACGACGATCGAGCCGTACGCGCGCTCGTGCGCGTGACGCTCGTCGCGCAGGGTTGGCGAGTGCTCGAGGCCTCGACCCCCGACGAGACGCTCACGGCGGCGCGCCGCGAACAGCCCGAGATCGTCCTCCTCGACGTCACCTTCGAGGGAAGCGCGCGCGATGGCTTCGTCGTGTGCCGCGAGATCCGGAGCACCGCCGGGACGCGTGACGTCCGCGTCGTGATGCTCACCGCGCGCGATGATCCAGAAAGCCGCGCGTTCGCGAGCGCCGTCGGCGCGACCGCGTACATCGTCAAGCCGTTCGGCCCACTCGACCTCGTGCGGATGCTGCAGCTCGTTCTCGAGCAGTCGACACCCGAGCCCGGTCTGGGGCTGTTCCTCGTCGACGCGGGTGTCATCCAGCCGGCGCAGCTCGAGCGGGCGCTCGCCGAGCAGCGGCTGCGCCAGGGCGAGCCGCTGCCCCTCGGCGTGATCCTCGTGGAGCTCGGCCTCGCGCGTCGCGAGGACGTCGATCGTGCGCTCGCCCGCCAGCGCCGCGCGCGCGAGGTGCCGTCGTCAGCCGCGCCGACGCGGAGGCGGATCCGCCTCGTCATCGCCGATGACAACCCGATGGTGCGCGAAGGTCTTCGCAGCGCGATCGCGACGAGCGACGACCTCGCCATCGTCGGGGTGGCCTCGGACGGCATGGAGGCTCTCCGCATCATCGCCGACAAGGGCCCCGATGTCGTCATCCTCGACCACCGCATGCCCGGCAAGCGCGGTCTCGACGTCGCGGCGCGCCTCCACACGGAGTCGCCTGACATCGCCGTCATCATGTTCACGCTCGACGAAGGCATCCGTGAGCTCGCGCTCGCGGCGGGTGTGGCCGCCTTCATTCCGAAGGACACACCGCTGGGCACGCTGCTCTCCGAGATCCGCCGCGTGGCAAGGCCGGAGCCGGTGACTCCACCGGCCTCCGCGCGCATCGTCGTCACCGCGCGTGGCGTTTCGCGCGGTGCTTTCGGCGTCCTCGCGCGACGGCGTCGCGCGATCACGACGCTGGGCGTGCTGCTCGTCGCGTACGCCGCCGCCTTCCTTGTGACGGAGCCCGTATTCGGACCGTCCGCCGCGCTCCTCTCCATCGTTCCCGTTGCGGTCGCGGGCGCGACCTTCGGACCGGAGCTCGGCGTCATCGCCGCGCTGCTCGCGGTCGTGGCGAATTTCGCGCTGTGGGCGGGTACGGGCCACGAGATCGGCGAGCCGGTGATCCGCGTCGGCACCAACGGCCTCGGCGCGCTGGCGCTGATGGGGATCGGGGCCGGCTTTGGGGCGATGCGTCTGGTGCGAGGCCGATTCGATCCGCGTGGGCGACGACTCGGCGCGATCGCGGAGGTCGCGCTCGCACTCGCGTCGGGACCGACGCCCGACGTCCTTCGCCTTCTCGCCGAAGGAGCGCTCGAGGTCGTTCCGGGAGATGCCGCGCTGCTCTACGCGGCGGTGCCGACGGGCGGTCTCGAGCTCGTCGCGGCGACCGGAGCCGCGCACTCGTTCGTGGGCCAGCGGGAGGTCGGCGGAACCCTGGCGCAGGCCCAGATGCAGCGACACGCCTCGATCTCGTGGGACGTCGCGAACGGACCGTTCGTGCGCGCGGTCCCCGACGCGAAGGGCGCGATCATCGTGCCGATCCCCGGCCTCGCAGAGGCCATCGCCGGCGTTCTCGTCGTCGTCACCGCGAAACGTCGCGAGTACGGTCAGGCCCACATCCAGGTGCTCTCGAGCTACGCGACCTTCATCGGCGCCGCGCTGAATACGCCGAGCGTCGGCTCGGAGCGAGGCGCGCTCGTCGCGCAAACGGCCAGCACGCCCTGACCGTGGCGGCCGCGACGGCCGCACCGGAATATCCTCAACAGATGGCGACGGCACCCGCGCTCCCCGGCGGTTTCGAGCTTCCGCTCGAGCCGCGCCTGCCGCGACTCGGATCGGTCGACGCCGTCGCGCTCGAGCAGCGCGCGGACGACCTCTCGAAGCGCTCGATCAAGCGCGAGTCCAAGCTGTTCGCTCTCGAGCTGGCGATCCGGATGATGGATCTCACGACCCTCGAAGGGGCCGACACGCCGGGAAAGGTCGCGGCGCTCACCTCGAAGGGCATCCGGCCCGATCCAACCGATCCCGGCATCCCGTCCGTCGCCGCGATCTGCGTCTACCCGAACCTCGTGCCGTACGCCCTCGAGCGCACGCGCGGAACAGACGTGAAGGTCGCGTCCGTCGCGACGGCGTTCCCGTCCGGCCAGTCCCCGCTCGAGGTCAAGCTGGAGGAGACGCGCTGGGTGGTCGAGGCCGGCGCGCACGAGGTCGACATGGTCATCGACCGTGGAGCATTCCTCTCGGGCCGCTACGCGCAGGTCTACGACGAGATCGTCCGCGTGAAGGAGATCTGCGGCGCTCGCGCGCATCTCAAGGTGATCATCGAGACCGGCGAGCTCGGCACGTACGACAACGTGCGCCGCGCGTCCCTGCTGGCGATCGCCGGTGGCGCGGACTTCATCAAGACCTCGACCGGGAAGGCCGCGACGAACGCGACGCTGCCCGTCGCGCTGTGCATGCTCGAGGTGATCCGCGACGTGCACGAGGAGACCGGCCGCGTCGTCGGGATGAAGGTCGCGGGCGGCATCCGCCAGTCCAAGCAGGCGGTGCAGTTCCTCGTGCAGGTGCACGAGACGCTCGGGCTCGCGTGGCTCACGCCCGATCGCTACCGCATCGGCGCCTCGACCCTCCTCAACGACCTGCTCATGCAGATCCGCAAAGAGCGCACCGGCCGCTACCAGAACCCGGATTACTTCACCGTTGACTGAGCGCAAGCAGGACGTCGCCCGCCGCGCTGACAAAGCGCCGATCGCGACCGCCTGGGACTACGCCCCGGCGCCCGAGGCGCGCGACATCGTCCATATCCAGGAGCAGTACGGCCTGTTCATCGGTGGCAAGTTCGTCGAGCCGCTGTCGGGCGAGCGCTACCCCACGCTAGATCCGTCACGCGAGGAGCCGCTCTCGGAGATCGCGCAAGCCAACAAGGCGGACGTGAATCGCGCAGTCAAGGCGGCACGCGGCGCGTTCGATGGGGCGTGGTCGAAGCTCCGGCCGAGCGAGCGCGCGAAGTACCTCTTCCGCATCGCGCGCATCCTGCAGGAACGCTCGCGCGAGTTCGCCGTGCTCGAGTCGCTGAACGGCGGCAAGCCGATCCGCGAATCGCGCGACGTCGACGTGCCGCTCGCGGCCGCGCACTTCTTCTACTACGCGGGCTGGGCCGACAAGCTCGAGTACGCCTTCCCGAATCGGAAGCCTCGCCCGATCGGGGTCGCCGGCCAGATCATCCCGTGGAACTTCCCGCTGCTCATGCTCGCGTGGAAGATCGCGCCGGCCCTCGCGGCCGGCAACACCGTCGTGCTCAAGCCGGCGGAGACGACGCCGCTCACGGCCCTCCTGTTCTGCGACGTGCTGCGGCAGGCGGAGCTCCCGCCAGGTGTGGTGAACATCGTGACCGGTGACGGACGGACCGGCGCCGAGATCGTGTCGCATCCCGGCGTCGACAAGATCGCTTTCACCGGCTCGACCGAGGTGGGGAAGGCG
>JBKPCZ010000140.1:0-1609 GCA_046727665.1 Chloroflexota bacterium | reverse complement strand
ACTACGAGCTCCTGGGCGTCCCGCGCAACGCCACGCCGGACCAGATCCGTAGCGCCTACCGCAAGCTCGCCAAACAGCATCACCCCGACGTCGGTGAGGCGCCCGACGGCGCCGAGCGGTTCAAGATGATCACCGAGGCCTACGACGTGCTGTCGGATCCCGAGCGGCGGCAGCGCTACGACATGTTCGGGAGCGGCCAGGGCCTCGGCGACTTCGGCATCGGCGACCTCTTCGAGACGTTCTTCGGCAGCGAGTTCCGGCGGCGCGAGCCGCGCGGCCCGATGCGCGGCGCCGATCTGCGGATGGAGATCGAGATCGAGCTCATCGACGCGGTACGGGGCGGCGCGCGCACCATACGCGTGCCGCGCCTCGAGACCTGCGAGAGATGCGAGGGCAGCGGCGCGGAGCCCGGTTCGAAGATCTCCACCTGCGCCACGTGCAACGGCCGCGGCGAGGTGCGGCAGGTCCAGCAGTCCGTGTTCGGCCGCTTCGTCAACGTGTCGACCTGCCCGCGCTGCGGCGGCTCGGGCAAGACCGTTGACGCGCTGTGCACCCGCTGCCGCGGCGAGGGTCGCGAGCGTCGCGACCACGAGCTTCCCCTCGACATACCCGCGGGCATCGACGACGGACAGCAGCTACGCGTCGCCGGCGAGGGTGAGGCCGGATTGCGAGGCGGTCCATCCGGCGACCTCTACGTGCTCATCCGCCTCCGCGAGCACGCGTTCTTCCGTCGCGAGGGCGACGACCTCGTGCACGTGCTCCGCATCTCGCCGGCGCAGGCCGCGCTCGGCGCCGATCTGGAGGTGCCGACCATCGAGGGCGCGACGGCCGCCGTGAAGGTGCCGGGCGGCGCGCAGCACGGTCAGATGGTCCGCCTGCGCGGAAAGGGCGTGCCGCATCTGGGCTCGTCCGGCCGCGGTGATCAGCTCGTGTATCTCGACGTCGCGATCCCGCGCACGCTGACGAAGGAGCAGAAGGCGCTCTACCGCCAGCTGCACGAGATCGAGGGCGCGCCCGAGCAACACGACGAGGGCGACGCGCGCGGCGTGTTCGATCGCATCAAGGACGCCATCGGCGGCGAATGACGCCGCCCTCCCGCTGGATCGAGATCGCCGTCCCCGCGCACTCTGAAGCCGTCGAAGCCGTGAGCGAGATCCTCTCGCGCGTCGGCTACAACGGCATCGCCGTTGAGGTGCCGCTCCGCCCTGGGAGGGGAACGGATCACACCGTGAAGGCCTACCTCGTCGAAGACGCCGACGCGTTCGCGAAGGTGTCCGACGTGCGCGACGCGCTCGGTCACCTGCAGGCGTTCGGGCTCGGTCCGATCGGCGAGCTCGTGGCGCGGCACATCGACGACAAGGACTGGCTCGAGAGCTGGAAGGCGGACTTCGTGCCGATACGGATCGGCGCGTTTCTCGTGCGCCCGACCTGGTCGAAGGCCGGCGCGAGTGACGCCATCGAGCTCGTGCTCGATCCGGGCATGGCGTTCGGCACCGGCCTTCACCCGACCACCCAGCAGTGTCTCGAGGCGCTGTCGACGCTGCCGCTCGAAGGGAGGAGCGTGCTCGACGTCGGGACGGGTTCCGGCATCCTCGCCATCGCCGCGGCG
>JBKPCZ010000139.1:0-7568 GCA_046727665.1 Chloroflexota bacterium | reverse complement strand
CGATGCCGGCGCGATCCAGCGTCGTCACGGCGCGAGTCTAGGGCGCTATGCCGTGAGCGCGTCGACTCCGACGGTGTCGATGAGGTGCGTCGTCACCTGTCCCGAGCGGAACAGCTCGCTCGCCAGGATCTTCTTGTGCGCAGGGATGTTCGTGGTGACGCCGACGATGGTGAACTCGTCGAGCGCGCGTTGCATGCGCGCGACGGCCTCGGCGCGGTCGCGGCCCCAGGCGATCACCTTCGCGAGCAGCGAGTCGTAGTAGGGCGGGACCTCGTAGCCCTGGAAGCAGTGCGAGTCGATGCGGATGCCGGGCCCGCCCGGCTGCAGCCACGTGGTCAGCACGCCGGTCGACGGCGCGAAGTTCTGCTCGCTGTCCTCGGCGTTGATGCGGCATTCGATCGCGTGCCCGCTCACCCAGATCTGCTCCTCGCTGAACGAGAGCGGCTGGCCCGAGGCGAGCGCGATCTGCTCCTTCACGAGGTCGATGCCGGTCGTCATCTCGGTCACGGTGTGCTCGACCTGGATGCGCGAGTTCACCTCGATGAAGTAGTAATCGCCGCGCGTGTCGACGAGGAACTCGAAGGTCCCGACGTTGCGATATCCGAAGCGGACGGCGGCATCGACCGCGCGGCGCGCGATCTCCTGGCGCAGTCCCTCGCTGATCGACGCGGACGGCGCCTCCTCGATCATCTTCTGGTTGCGGCGCTGGATCGAGCACTCGCGCTCGCCGAGGCAGATGCCGGCGCCGTACTCGTCGACCGCGATCTGGGCCTCGACGTGCCGCACGCCTTCGAGGCAGCGTTCGACGTAGAGGCCCTCGTCGCCGAAGGAGGCCTTCGCCTCGGTGCCGGCCTGGTCCCAAAGACGCTGGAGCTCCTGCGGCGCGGTGACCTTGCGCATGCCGCGCCCGCCCCCGCCCGAGCGCGCCTTCAGCATGACCGGATAGCCGACGGCCTCGGCGATGCGGAGGGCCTCGGCCATCGTCTTCACCGGACCGTCGGAGCCCGGGATCACGGGCAGTCCGAGCTTCTTCATCGCGATGCGCGTCGCGACCTTGTCGTGGAAGCGCCGGAGGATCTCGGGGGGCGGACCGATGAACACCAGTCCGTGCTCTTTGCAGACCTCGGCGAAGTCCGCGTTCTCCGCGAGGAAGCCGTAGCCGGGATGGATGGCCTGCGCGCCGCTGATGAGCGCGGCGGACATGATCGACGGGATGTTCAGATAGCTCTCGCGCGACGATGCCGGCCCGACGCAGATCGCCTCGTCCGCGAGATGCACGGGAAGGCTGTGCGCGTCGGCCTCGCTGTACACGAGCACGGTCTGGATGCCCAGCTCGCGGCACGCGCGGATGATGCGCAGCGCGATCTCGCCGCGATTGGCGATGAGGATCTTATCGAAGGACAGTGAGCGCCTCCTCCAGCGTCTTCGCGTCCGACACGTTCGCGGTCCGTGCGTGAGGGAGGATCCGTTTCGCGAGCCCGGTGAGGACGTTGCCCGGGCCGAACTCTACGAACGCGGCCGCGCCCTCCCCTTCCGCGCGCCGCATGCAGGCGACCCACTGTACCGGAGACCACACCTGCTTCTCCAGCAATGACGGGAAATCCGCCGCATGTTCGTGCACCTGGGCATCGACATTTGCCACGACTCGGTAACGCAGGGCGGTGAATGGTGTCACTGCGAGGGCTTGCTTGAGCTGTGGTCCGACCGGACGCATCGCGGGCGAGTGGAACGCGGCCGAGGTGCGCAGCGGGATCACGCGTTTCGCGCCCGCCTGCCGGAGCGCGGCGATCCCGCGCTCGAAGGCGTCCCTGGGGCCGGAGACGACGACCTGTCCCGGCGCGTTGTCGTTGGCGACGACGAGGTCGGTGCCCGCGATGGCGGTCGCGATCGCATCCGCATCGAGACCGATGACGGCGAGCATCCCCCCGGACGGATCGGCCTCCTGCATGAGCTCCCCGCGCCGGCGCACGAGGACCGCGGCGTCCGCGAGCGCCAGCGCGCCCGCCGCGACGAGCGCCGTGAACTCGCCCAGGGAATGTCCCATCGCGACGACCGGCTCGTCGAGACCGCCCGCGGCCTCCTCGGCGGCGCGCAGCGCTGCGACCGAGGCCGTGAGCAGCGCGGGCTGCGTGTTCGCGGTCCGGTCCAGCTCGCTCTGCGGTCCCTCGAAGCAGAGCGCGCGCATGTCGAGGTGGAGCGCGTCACTGGCTTCGTCGAACGCGCGCGCTGCGGATGCATAGCGTTCCACGAGCTCGCGGCCCATGCCCACGGCCTGCGACCCCTGACCCGGGAACAGCCATGCGACTGCGCTCCCCACGGTCGCGGAATCTTAATCGGGCGGCCTCGCAACACCGGGGCAACGAGAATGTGACGACATCGATACATCCGCGTCACCGCGCACGGATGCTGCGCGAGCGAATCGCATGCAACGTCAAGTGGTGCGACGCACAACGGTCGCGACAGGCGCACCGATCCCCGAGATGATCGGCGGCGCGATCATGGGCGCGCTCACATCGCTGGTCCTCACGTACATCGATTGGATCCAGCCGATGATGAGCCTGGGCTCGCCGACGCTCTACGTGATCGTCGGTGGCGCTGCCGCGCTCGGCGCGGTGGTCTCGTTCTTCCTCGCGCGCGAGCATGTCGTCGAGGTGAAGGAGCGCGTCGAGACGCGCGAGCTCTCGCGCCGCGCCGCTTAGCTCCGCCGAACGCTCATCGTCTCGCTCCGCCGAGCGCTCACCCTTAGGGAGCGATCCGGTTGATGTCGCGTGGGAACAGCGTCGTCTCGCGCAGGTTGTTCGCGCCCACGAGCTGCTGGACCCAGCGCTCAACGCCGAGGGCGAACCCGCCATGCGGCGGCATCCCGAAACGGAAGGCCTCGAGGTAACCGGAGAACGGCGCCGGATCGATCGAGCGCGCCGCCATCGCCACCTCGTACTGCTCCGGGCGGTTGAGCCGCTGTCCGCCGGTGACGATCTCGAGTCCCCGGAACAACAGGTCGAAGCTGTTCGAGAACATCGGGCGCTCCGGGTCCGGGTGCGTATAGAACGGACGCTTCGCGATCGGAAATCCGGTCACGAAGAGGAAGTCGGAGCCGTGCTCGCGCAGCGCCCACTCGCCCAGCCAGCGCTCGTGCGCGGGTGCGAGATCGGGCTCTGAACGTACCGCCGGTCCGAACGCAGCTGCGAGGAGCTCAAGGGCCTCGGTGAAGTGCAGCGACGGGAACGGCGGCCGGCACAGGATGGGCAGCCCACAGCCGGCGTCCCGCGCCTCGGGATGTTCGCTGACCACGAGCGCCATGGCTTCGACCGTGCGCTCGAGGATCGCCATGACATCGCGGTGATCGGTGATGAAGCCCAGCTCAGCGTCGAGAGAGACGTACTCGTTGAGGTGGCGCGGCGTGTCGTGTGGCTCGGCGCGAAACACCGGCGCGATCTCGAAGACGCGCTCGAAGACGCCGACCAGGATCTGTTTGTAGAGCTGGGGACTCTGCGCGAGATATGCGACGCGTCCGAAGTAGTCGAGGCGGAAGCAGTTCGCGCCGGATTCGGTCGCGGTCCCCACGATCTTCGGCGTGAACACCTCGGTGAAGCGTTCCGCGTGCAGGTGTTGTCGGAAGGCGGAGACGCTCGCGTCCATGAGACGGAAGGCCGCCCGGCGCGCGGGATGGCGCAGGGCGATGGCCGCGTGGTCGAGCAGTGTCGGGAGTGCCGCCTCGAGCGAAGGGCGGCCCAGCTCGAACGGAGCGGCGGCCGTCGCGGTCGAGATGGCCGTGATGACCGCGTCGTGTACCTCGACGCCGCCTGGTGCGCGCTCGTCAGCGACACCGGTGCCCATCACCTCGATCGCTGACTCGTTCGGCAGCGCGGCAAGCATCGTGGATTCGCGACGTGGGATCGCGATCTGTACGGTCCCGGAGGCGTCGCGCAGGATCACGAATGTCACGTTCGCGAGCTCGCGGCGATGCTGAAGCCAGCCGTTGAGCCGTACACGCTCGCCCGCTCGATGTCTCAGGTCTCGTGCGTACGTGCGTTGCATGCGTGACACCCCCGTCCTCGTTGTGCGGACGGGTTTCACCGTGGTGCCACCACACTTCGCCGCGCCGTTCGACGGCGCGGCCTCATCTCGCCCGATAACGGGGGCGACCGGCGGGGTCTTGCGGGTGTGCGGCCCGTTTCATCCCGCGCTCGAGGGCGTCCGAGTGATCTGAGAGTGCCGCCCTTCCACCGTCGGCGGCTCGCTTATGTACGAAAGGTCACTCGCTCCCTGTCAACGCGTTAACGCGATTGTATGAGGTGAGTCCGCGTTCCGTCTCCAGCACCGCGAGCCAGGCATCGACGACACGCGCATCCCACTGTGTGCCACGTCCCCGTGCGAACTCTCCTTTGATCTGCGCCCAGGAGAGCGCGGGCCGGTAGACGCGATCCGAGCTCATCGCATCGTATGCGTCGCAGACCGCGATGATCGAAGCCTCGAGCGGCAGGTCAGGTCCACCGATCGCGAGCGGGTAGCCGGTGCCATCGGCACGCTCATGGTGGGAGCGCACGAGCGCCGCGCCTTCCCAGAAGTCCGGCAGCTGCGCGAGCAAGCGGTATCCGAGCTCAGAGTGCTCGCGCATCACCGAGCGCTCGTTGGCGTTGAGAGCCGTCGGCTTGAGCAGAACGTGATCGGGAGTCGAGATCTTGCCCAGGTCGTGGAGGCGCGCTGCCTCCGTCACGAGGTCGACCTGCGTCGGCGCCAGCTTCATCTGTCGCGCCAGCCGGTTCGCGTACTGGGCAACGCGCTGGCTGTGGCCATAGGTGTAGCGGTCGCGCCGGTCGATGAGATCGGCGAGCTGGACGATCGCGGCACGGGTCTGCGCGCGAAGACGCGCGGCGTGGCGCAGCGTCAGAAGGATCAGCGCGACCGGTGCGATGAAGAAGAGGAGCAGCGGCGGCTGGATGTCGGCGACGATCGCCGCGAGGGCACCCAAGGCGTACAGCGCGGCGTGGTACGCGATGTCTCGCCGGTGCACGGGCCACCACGTCGCGATCGGGTCACGCCGCAGCTGCAGCCCGACCACGATATCGACCAACACAGTACCCACGAGGTAGTTCGCGACCGCGGCGACCGCGATCGCGGGCAGGTTCGTCAAGAGACCTCCGCCCCCCGAGAGCAGCAGGTAGACGGTCGCAGCGCAGCCAATGGCGAGGGTCCCAACTGCGGCGTTGAAGAGCTGGTTGTAGAGGGGCGTCCGCGACGGAAGGCGCGCCGGAGCGATCGACGATGCAAGGACCAGCAGCATCGCGATGATCGGGCCGAAGAGGATCGCCGCCGCGAACGTCGCCGTGTCGTCGGCGGTGATCTTCATCTTCGTGGACAGGTGGATCGGCCAGACGCGTGGGATCGCCGCCATCGCGAACAGCAGCGCGAGCGCGGTCGGATCGATCGGTCCGGGTACGGGTCCGAAGGCCGCGGCCGCGAGCAGCGCGGCGAGTGCGATCGCCAGCACGGCTACGACGTAGAAGCGGACGGGCCGGCGGAGCTTGCGCACCTACAGCTCTTCCGAAACCTCGCGCGGTCCTAGTAGGTGACCGTCGACGTTCCCGTGAAGATGAAGGTGACGCCGTCGGTCACGCCCTGGTAGGCAGTGAAGTCACCGGCGTGGGTATGCGCCGAGAGCGTGACCGTCTTGTTCGATTCGCCCCACTTCGGATTCGTGTGGGTATCGCCATTGGCGCCGACGACGACAGCGAACTTCGCCTTGGGCGCGGTGACCGTCACGGTCGCCTTCACCTGAGCGTCGCCACGTCCGTCCCATTTGCCGCCCTTGTAGTTCAGCGTGACCTGCTCACGGTGCGCGGCGTTCGTCGGAATGGTCACCAGGATCGTGCCGGCGTTGACCGGGACCTCGATCGACCAGACGATCGGGCCGGACACCGCGTTCGCGAAGCTCGCGTCGTACTGCGCGACAAGCTGGAGCTTCGCACCGTTCGAGAACGTCAAGATCGGATCTTCGGCGCACCACTGGACCGAGCCGTACGCGGCCTGCGGCAACAGGGCGAGCACGAGTGACAGCGTCGCCACCTGAATGATGCGGCGAAAGGTTTCCATATGTACCTCCCCACCGACCTCGCGGGATCCACCATCCCGCGGCGAGGCCATCATTCACCGTCTCGCTCGCACGGCGATGTCGTCGCTGTATCAGGACGCCGATCGGGCTAGGTCGTTCGAGCTATCGACACGCCGTGGAAACACCTACTTGCGTGCAGCCGCATATGACCCCACCTCACATTCGCAGGCGCGCATTGGGTGCACGCGCACGACGGTGTAGTGCAGCTCGCGAAGTTACGCGCGGGTATACCGATTAGTCGATCAAGATCAGCGACGTACCAGCGGATCGTTCGCGCCGATCATCGCGATCGAAGCGCGCGTTGGACCTGCAGGTGGGACAAACATCGCGTTCGCCACTGCGCGTGGCGATCGCAGTTGAGGACGCTTCGACGAGAGCACGCATTCGAGAGCTTCTCGATGCCACGACCGATCTCGCGCTCGTTGCGACCGCGCGCGACGGATCCGAGGCGTGGGGTATCGCGGTGAGCCTCAGTCCGGACGTACTGGTGCTCGACGAGCGGCTGCCGATCGTGGATGGGCTCGACGTTCTGGCGAGACTCCGCGTCGAGATGCCTGAGGTGCAGATCGTCATGTACGTTGACAGCCCAGCCGCGTGCATCGACGCCGCCGAGCTTGGCGCGGCGGGCTGCGTCACCAAAAGCTGGCCATTGGACGCGCTGCTGTCGACCATTCGCGCAGCGGGTACAGCGATCGCGGTCTCAGAGAGATAACGATGGCGCGCTTGCGAGTTACTGCGCTCGGATGACGCCGCCGAATTCCGGAAAGTAGCGCTCGATGGCGCTGAGATCGAACTCGCGCAGGATCGACGTGTTCGACTCGCGATCGAGAAGGAACTCGAACGAACGGCGAACGAGGTCGGTGATCTCGCCACCGCCATAGCGTTCGTGCTCCGCGCGCGAGATGCGTACCACGTGCGTCGTGCGCGTTCGATCGGTGACGGTGACGTTCATGATCCAGCCGTTGTCGCTGCCGCCGCCGGTGATTTCGATCAGCCGCGCGGGCATCAGCGCAGCGTGATCACCAGCAGCGGCTGACCGTACTCCACCGGCGCACCGCCCGCGACGAGCACCTCACGCACCTCGCCATCGGCCGGTGCGACGATCTTCGCGATCTGGCCGAGCGATTTGATCCCGCCCAGGAGGTCGCCGCGCGACACCGTGTCGCCGGCCTGCCACTCGCGCGCGGGATTGAAGATGCCGACGGTCGTCGCGTGCACGCGCTGCGTCGGCAGACGCGTGGGCCGGGCCTCGGTCGTGACCTCGGGCTGCTCGGTCGTCGCGAGCGTCGCGTCGGGTCGAGCCGCGCCGCGGCGGGTCACCGAGACCGCGAAGCTGTCGGCCTCGACCTCGATCGTCACCGCGGGCGAGCCGTCGGCGAGCCGCATGAGGTCATCGAGAAGACCGAGGACGTGGTCGGTGTCGCTCAACGGCCCGCTCGCTTCGCGAGCCGGCGCC
>JBKPCZ010000138.1:0-5155 GCA_046727665.1 Chloroflexota bacterium | reverse complement strand
ATCCAGGACCTCGGCCGCGCACGCCGCGTGTCGTCCGACAAGGACGAGACGACGTTCGTCGAGGGCCACGGGTCGCAGGAAAAGATCATGGCCCGCGTGAAGCAGATCAAGGCCCAGATCGAGGAGACCACCAGCGACTTCGACAAGGAGAAGCTCCAGGAGCGTCTCGCGAAGCTCGCCGGCGGCGTCGCCGTCATCAAGGTCGGCGCAGCCACCGAGGTCGAGCTCAAGGAGAAGAAGCACCGCGTCGAGGACGCGCTCTCGGCTGCCCGCGCGGGCTTCGAGGAAGGCATGGTCCCCGGCGGAGAGTTGACGCTGCTGAACGCCATCAAGGGCCTGGACAAGGTGAAGGCCGAGGGCGACGAGCTCACCGGCGTGAACATCCTGCGGCGCGCGCTCGAGGAGCCGTTCCGCCAGCTGGTCGCGAACGCCGGACAGGACGGCTCCGTCATGCTCGACGGCATCCGCCGCAAGCAGAGCGACACCAAGTCGAACGTCTGGGGCTACGAAGTGATCAAGAACGAGATCGTCGATCTCACCAAGGCGGGCGTCATCGACCCCGCGAAGGTGGTCCGCTCGGCGGTCGAGAACGCGGTCTCCATCGCAGCCATGATCCTCACCACCGAGGCGCTCATCACGGACCTTCCCGAGAAGGAGAAGGCTCCCGCGATGCCCGGTGGCGGCGGGATGGACTATTAGTCCGCCCTAGACCACGCAGCCTGAGAGCCCCGCCGAAAGGCGGGGCTCTTCTTTACTAGGCTCCGTCGGTGCAGCGCGCCCTCGCACCGCTGCGGCATCGCGACTTCCGCCTGCTCTGGGCGGGACAGACTGTCTCGGGTTTCGGCAACCACGTCCGGCTCGTCGCGATCCCATTCCAGATGCTCGCGCTGGGCGCATCGCCGATCCAGCTAGGCGTCGCCGCTGCGATCCTCGGTGCCAGTACGGTGGTGTTCCTCCTGCTCGGCGGCGCCGTCGCCGACCGCGTCCCGAGGCGCCGCTTGATCCTGGCGAACGATCTCGTCGGCGGCGTGGCCGAGACGGCCGTCGCCGTCCTCGCGGTCGCCGGAGCCGTCCGCATCGAGCACATCTACGTGCTCACGGCCGTCCTCGGGACCGCCGCCGCGTTCCTCCAGCCCGCGTACAACGCGATCGTCGCCGACCTGGTGCCCGAGGACATCCGCCAAGCCGGCAACGCCGTGCGCATGCTCAGCCGCAGCCTCGCTCGGACGGTCGGTCCGATCGTTGGAGGCCTCGCGGTCACAGTCGGTGGCCCGGCGCTCGCGTTCGCCATCGACGGCGCAACGTTCTTCGTCAGCTTCGCCCTCCTTTTCCTCGCGAGACCGCCGCGGCGCGATGCGCTGCCGATGGCACCGCTGCTACGTCAGGTGCGTGAGGGGTTCGCATTCACGTTGGCCACGCCGTGGCTGTGGATGGGCAGCCTCTACTTCGCGCTCTCCAACCTCGCGTTCGGCGGACAGGCGACGGTGATGACCCCGCTGCTGGTGCGCGACGTGCTCCACGGGGATGCCGCGATGTTCGGCGCGATCAATACCGCGTACGGCCTTGGTGTCGTCCTCGGCGGTGTCGTGCTCATTGGTATCCGCGTAAGGCGCACCGGCCTCGCGATGTACACGTTCGAGCTCCTCGCGGGTCTGTGCGTGCTCGCGATCGGCCTGCTACCAGTGCTCCCCGCCGTCGCCGTTCTCATGACGGTGATGGGCGTGAACCTCACCGCCTCAGAGATCGTCTGGACGACGGCCCTCCAGCGGCTCGTGCCGCAGGCGATGCTCGCGCGCGTTTCGAGCATCGATCTGCTCGCTGGAAGCGTCCTCGTGCCGCTCTCACCGATCGTCGCGTCATTGGTCGTGCAGGCGGCTGGTCCGGCAGCCGCGTTCATCGTCGCGGGCGGATTTGCAAGCGCGCTCGCGCTGCTTGCGCTCATTTCGTCGCCGGTGCGGCGCCTGGCCTAGCTGTCGTGGCGCGCGCGAAGCTACGGGATCACGGCGCCGGCGGAACGATCCTCGATTCCATGACGATCGGACCCGCGCGACGGCCCCAGGCCGAATCCTCGATCGTCACCGCGCAGCGATCGAATCCCGCGATCGGCGCGGTCACGTCGACGGCCTGGACGTCCTTGCCGTCGGGGCGGAACGTCGCGCCGCGCACCCAGGTGTTGTCCGCGCTCACGAGCCAGATCGTGTAGAGCTGCTGTGGCTGTGCGAGCGGCTTGAGATCGTGGAACACCACGAACGGCGGACGGCCCTCGACCCGCGGCGCGATGAGCGTGCCACCGGATCCCGCCCACTCGTCCTTGCCGCCCATGTACCACCAGCGGCCTCCTTCGCGGATGCCCTCGACGATCGACTCGTAGGTGGCGCGCTCGCTCGCGACGACCTTCAGCTGGTTCGAGAGGCTGACGTTCTCGGCGACGACCGCGGCCGCGCCGACCGCGAGCCATGCCACCGCCGCCAGCACGAGCGCGGGCCGGAGCAGGCGTGCGACCCACGCGGTATCGCGCCGCGGCGCGCGATCGCGCAGCAGCTCCGCGCGAGCCGAGGCCAGGATGCGCTCGCGCAGCCTGCCGGGCGCGTCGCGGTCGGGCAGCGTCTCGGGCAGCTCCTGCACGACCTCGTCGATCGCGCGGGCCTGTTCGCGGCACGCGGGACACTCCGAGAGATGCGCCGCGACGCGTGCGGCGTCGGCCGGCGTGAGCGCGCCGAGCGCATACAGCTCGAGCTCGTCGGTCACATGGATCATCGTGGCTGCCCTCGGTAGGTCCCCTGGAGCTCGAGCGCGCGGCGGAGCTTCTGCAGGCCGATGCGCATCCGGCCCTTCACGGTCCCGAGCGGGACCCCCATGAGCTCCGCCAGCTCGACGTGGGTGTAGCCGCCGAAGTACGCGAGCTCGATCGTGCGGCGCTGGGCTTGAGGTAGTCCCTCGAGTGCCGCGCGCACGGTCTCGTGTTCGACATTGCGCTCGGCTGCCTCCGCCGTGTCGTCGTCCGCCGCCCGCTCCGCCGCCGCTTCGAGCGGGGCGGGCCGGAAGGTCGTCTTGCGGCGGAGCACGTCCACCGCGCGGTGGTGCACGATCGACATGAGCCAGCCGCGGACGTTCCCGCGCTCCCGCCGGTAGCTGGCCGCGCCCCGCCACGCGGAGATGTACGCGTCGTGGACCACGTCCTCCGCCGCCTCGCCCTCGCCCAGGATCCGGTACGCGAGCGCGTAGGCCAGACGGCCATAGCGGTCGTAAAGCGCGGCGAGGGCCCCCAGGTCGCGCTCGGCGAGCGCGACGATGAGGACGTCGTCAGGCTGCTCCGAGGTGTTCGGCACTTGTGAAAACTGTACGGACGGCGTCCATCCGCGGATGCCAGGGGACAGAAATGTCCCGAGCGAACTGCCTCCGTGCCCTGCCGCTGCATCGATGGTCAGCGGCCTGGCCGTGGAGCCGATCCTCGATATCCTCTCGGACCGCCTTTGATGCTATCTCCGGTTGCGCTCCCAGGGACCGGTGTCCTTGATGGAATCTCAGACCCGTTCCCCTTGACAGTCCCCTCGGGACGAGAGGAAATCTACTTGGCAACGCGGTGGGCGGACAACCCGCTTATCCACGGATCGAGAGCGAAGTCGTCCACAACCCCGGCGACTTTTTCAACACCTCATCGACACCTTGCGTCGAAAGCGGGCAAAAAAATCCCGAGGCTCCGGCGTCGGGAGATCTCTCCCCCAGGCGCAAGCTCCCCGGGAATGGCGAGCAATCTGAGGCTGCCGACACCGGCCGGAAAGTCCCTTCTCCACAATCGCGGGCTGTTCTTGTCCACGCGCTCAGCGAGCTGTCCACGTTTCGTCCACAAGCGGCTGTCGCACATACCATCGAAACCATGCCCGACCCGATCCTCGATCCCCTCAATCCCGAGCAGCGCGCCGCCGTCACGCACGGAGACGGGCCCCTGCTCATCCTGGCCGGGGCGGGCTCCGGCAAGACGCGCGTCCTCACCCACCGGATCGCCTATCTGATCCGAGACCTCGGGGTCGCGCCGCGCTCCATCCTGGCCGTCACCTTCACCAACAAGGCGGCCCGGGAGATGAAGGAGCGTCTCGAGCGCCTGCTCGGCCCGGGGCAGCTGAGCGATCTGACCGTCGGGACGTTCCACGCGTTCTGCGCCCGCCTGCTGCGCCGCGAGGGTCCGCTGGTCGGGATCGACCGCGGGTTCGTGATCTACGACGAGGGCGACCAGCGCGCGCTCATCCGCCAGGCGATGTCGGACCAGGGCGTGAGCGAGCGGATCTTCACGCCGGGCGCGATCGGGGCGGTCATCTCCGGAGCGAAGAACGAGCTCAAAGGCCCGGCCGATGTCGCGAATGTGCCGCGCAACCAGCTCGACCGCATCGCGGCACTGGTGTGGCAGCGCTACGACGCGCTGCTGCGCGAGAACAACGCCGTCGACTTTGACGACCTGCTCCTGCTGGTGTGCCGCCTGTTCGAGACGAGCGACAGCGCGCTCGAGCGGTGGCAGGAGCGCTACCAGCACATCCTCGTGGACGAGTACCAGGACACGAACCGGGCACAGTACGTCCTGCTGCGGTACCTCGCGGGGTTCCGGCAGAACCTCGCGGTGGTCGGCGACGACGATCAGAGCGTCTTCAGCTGGCGCGGTGCTGACGTGCGCAACATCCTCGACTTCGAGCGCGACTACCCGAACGCGACGGTCGTGAAGCTGGAGCAGAACTACCGGAGCACGCAGAAGATCCTCGACGCGGCGTGGTCGGTGGTGCGCAACAACGCCGCGCGCAAAGAGAAGAAGCTGTGGACCAAGCGCGAGGGCGGTCCCGCGGTCGTCGTCATGGAGTCCTACGACGAGGAGCATGAGGCGCAGGCGATCGCGCGCGAGATCGAGCGGCTGCAGCGCCAGGGTGAGGTGACCAACAACCGCGACGTCGCGGTCCTCTATCGCACCAACGCGCAGTCGCGCGCGATCGAGGACGTGTTCCGCTCCTTCGGCCTCGCGTACCAGGTGGTCGGCGGGGTGTCGTTCTATCAGCGGCGCGAGGTCAAGGACACGCTCGCGTATCTCCGCATCGTGCGGAACCCGCTGGACAGCGTCGCTCTCGCCCGCGTGATCAACACGCCGCCCCGCGGCATCGGCGACAAGACGCGC
>JBKPCZ010000137.1:0-3244 GCA_046727665.1 Chloroflexota bacterium | reverse complement strand
CGACTGTACAACTCAAGCTGGCGAGATGTCGTCAAACTGAGGCTGAAACCTCCGGCGGAGGTTCCGGGCAAACTGGAATTGGCATCAGAAGCATTCTTGGAGGCCAGCCTTGATTGTCATCGTTGGAGGCTCGACTTCATCGAGCTAGCCGGACCGAACTTGCCGTCTGGCAGTCCAGGCGCCTTCCCCCTTGGTGGACACCTCAAAACCGGCCATACGTGGACGGGGCAAAAGCGGCCATAGGGGCCGACGCTCAAGCGAGTGAGTTGTAGCGCGTCGGCGCGGGTGAGCGCAAGACGCGTTTCAAGGGAGAGCTCGATTAGCGACCCCCTCCGAGATCGTGGCGCTCCGAGCCAACGCGCGCGGCGTCATCGACGTCATCACGCTCCAGAGGCCGCCCGCTCGCCGTGGAGGCGGGTGCGCCAGCTGCGCGGGCCGCACGTGAGCACGTGCGCGTGATGGAGCAGGCGATCGAGGAGGGCGGTGACGGCGGCGGTGTCGCCGAGCAGCTTGCCCCAGTCCTCGACGGGACGGTTCGAGGTGATGAGCGTCGACGCCCGCTCGTAGCGACGCATGACGATCTCGAGCAGGTCCTCCGCGGCGGTCGCCGGGAGCTTGCGCATGCCGAGGTCATCGAGGATGAGGAGCGGGATGGTCGTGAGATTGCCCAACGTGGCTTTGCGGGTGCCGGTGAGCTGGGCATCGGCGAGCTCGTCGACGAGCGTATGGGCCTCGCGATAGAGCACGCGATGGCCCTGCTGGATGACGGCGACGCCGATCGCCTGGGCGAGATGGCTCTTCCCGGTGCCGGGCGGGCCGAGGAAGAGGCCATCCTCGTGCTGAGTGACGAAACGGCCGGTGGCGAGCTCGAAGACGAGGCGGCGATTGAGCTTCCGATTGAAGTCGAAATCAAAGGCGTCGAGGGTCTTGCCCACGTCGCGGAAGCCGGCCTGTTTGAGGCGGCGCTCGAGGAGCCGATCCTGACGGCGGAGCAGTTCGTCCCCGACAAGCGCCGAAAGGAAGTCGATCGGGGCGAGCGGGTCGGTCTGGGCCTGAAGCAGCCGCGGCTCGAGGGCGGTGGCCATGCCGGAGCAGCGGAGCTGGCGGAGGGCGCGCTGCAGTTCGACGAGGTTCATATCGGGCTCTCCTGCTGGGTTTTCTGCGCGATGACATCACGGTAGTGGGTGAGTTCCCGGATCAGCGGATCGACCTGGCGCAGCGTGAGCGGCCCCGCCGGGTGCCGCTCGACATACCGACGGACGAAGCGATAGTCGGCGACGGCGAGCTCCAGGGCGGCGGCACACGCGGCGTCGACGACGAGCGCGCCATGCTTCTTGACGAGACTGAGGACGCCGAGGATCCGGCGCACGCCGGGTTCGCCCTCGCGGCGGTGGATGGCCGCGCACAGCGGGCCGATGTGCGTGCCCGCCCGGGCCGCCTGCGCCAGTAGCATCAGCGTGCTCGGCGGCGTCCGCGCTGGCCGATCGTCAGGGTGGATCGCGTGGCGCCCGCGGACGGCGTGGCGCCGGTGCTCGCGCAGCAGCTGCCCGGTGCGCGGATCCAGGAGGCGGACATGGCTGGCGTTCCACTGGACCGCGACCTCCTGGCCGAGCCAGCCCGGGGGCGCGCTGTAGTAAGCGGCGTCGACCTCGATGCAGTTGTCCAGGTGCACCGTGCGCCGGCCGAACTGGTAGTAGCGAAACGGCTCGACGGGCAGCGGCCGCAGCGCCGGGCGCTCCTCGGCGAACATGGCGGCGACCTGACGCTTGGTCGTGCCGTGGATGCGGGTGTCGGCCCAGCGCGCGTCCCAGCGATCGAGGTAGGCCTGGGCGGCGTCGAGATTTTCGAAGCGCAGCCCCTTGAGCGCGGCCTGGGTATGGCCGATGGCCGATTCCACCTTGCCCTTGCGATCGGGATCGCCGACGCGACAGGGCAGCGCGACCACGCCGTAGTGGGCGAGGACGTCGCGGTAGAGCGGATTCAGCACCGGGTCGTAGACGTCGGCCGTGAGCACGCCCTCGCGGAGATTGTCGAGGACGACGACCTGCACGGCGCCCCCGAGGCGGCGAAAGCTCTCCTCGTGCAGCTCGCACCAGCCGCGGGTGCTCGACGCGAAGGTCAGCAGCCGGACACTCTTGCGGCTGTAGCCGAGCGTGAAGACAAAGAGCCGCGTGCGGCGGTACTTCCCGGCGACCGGATGCCGCACCATCGGGCCGGCGCCGTAGTCGACCTGGCCTTCTTCCCCGGGCCCCGTGATGATGATCGGGTGCGCCTCGGCCGTCTGCGGCCCGCGCAGGCGGCCCACGAAGCGGCGCACGCTGGCGTACTGGGCGGGGAAGCCGTGGTCGTCGACGAGATCGCGCCAGATCGCGACCGCGTTGCGACCGTGAACGACCGCCAATTCGATCAGCTCGCGATACGGCTCACAGGCGCTGGCGGCCGGGGCTCGCTGAGGCCGCGGTGGCCATGGCGGCGGGGCCGGCGGCGCCGCCAGGTCGGTGGACACCTCTATGGCCGGGTTTGGTGGGTGGCCCCACCGTCCGGCTGGCCGCACGGCGAGCCCGGCGGCCTTGAGGTAGGCCCCGGCGGTCTCCCGCCGCACGCCCGTCGCCGCTTGGATGCGGCGCAGTGTCCAGCCCAACTGTCCGAGGGCTATGACTTGCTGTTTCTTCTCATCGCTCAAGAAATTGGCCATGCCGGCGCAGGGACCACAGTCCCCGGCGCCGCGTCAACGTCTTGAGCGCCTACCTCCTATGGCCGGTTTTCAGCTGTCCATCTATGGCCGGTTATGGGTGTCCACCGAGGGCCTTCCCTGATATTTGGGGCCTCATGGTCGAACTTTGGAATTCCCGAATACACGGACGAGATATATCGCCGATTTTTGCCACTGTTCACCCACTCGCTTGGTGTGGCGCAGGGCCGTTTCGATAGACTGGTTCAGCTCTTCCCGCATGTACTACCTCCAGAGTTTCGCGCTCTGCTAGTTCGCGCGGCTCGCCAGCTTGAGGGCGAAGCTATATCTACGAGAGATTGCCCACTATGGACGGCGGCGGCGGGTACTTCTACGCACGCTTTGTGGGGGTTGTTCGTGCTCTAGCAAATGTTGACCGAGACGCAGATCGTAGGAGAAAGGCGCTTGTTGTAGCGCCATGACGCTCCTCCCCGACCTCGTCGACTTCGTCCATTCCCACCGCCAGCACGGCCCCCTGACCGCCGACGCCACGGAGCCCGCTTGGAACGGCTA
>JBKPCZ010000136.1:0-6144 GCA_046727665.1 Chloroflexota bacterium | reverse complement strand
GTGTCGGGCTTGGGCCCATCCTTCTTGCCGATGACCTTCGCGCGCACGCGAATGGTATCGCCGATCTTGATCGGTCCCTTGAACTTCCAGCGGAGTCCTGCGGCGGCGATCGTGGCGTACGGCCGCATCGCGCGCGAGAGGAGACCGGCCTGAATGGAGAGCCCGAGCAAGCCGTGCGCGACGCGCTCCCCGAAGATGGACGTCTTCATCAGCTCGGCGTCGGTGTGCACGACGTTGAAGTCGCCGGAGATGCCGGCGAAGAGCACGATGTCGGCCTCCGTGACCGTGCGGCCGGGGGATTCGTACTCTTCGCCGATCTCGATCTCGTCGAAGCAACGCCGCGCGGGCCCGGGGCTCACGCCCGGCATCATAGCGCTCCCAGCTCACGGCGCACGAGCGCGGCGCCCGCCGCGAGCGCGGCGAGCTTGCCACGCACGACGTCGCGCGGCAGCACGACCATCCCGCAGTTCGTGCACGGATACAGGCGCTGGGGCGCCACGTGCTTCAGGACGGCGCGGATGGTGGAGGCGACCTCTTCGGGCGTCTCCACGGTGCGCGACGCGACGTCGATGGCCCCGGCCAGGACGTCTTTGCCCTCGAGCAGCTTGAGGAGAGCCACGGGAACGCGCGAGTTCGCGCACTCGAGCGAGACCTGGTCGATGCGGCTCTTCGCCAGGAGCGGGAACGTGCGTTCGTACTGCCGCCACTCGCTGCCCAGCGTTTGCTTCCAGTCGATGTTCGCCTTGATCCCGTAGCCGTAACAGATGTGCACGGCCCTCGTGCAGGCCACATCGTCGATCGCGGCGTGAAGCGCGTCGATCCCCCACGCCTCGACGTCGTCGAGATACACGTTGAAGGCGGGCTCGTCGAGCTGGACGACGTCGAGCCCGAGCGCGGCCAGCTCGCGCGCTTCCGCGTTGATGACGTTCGCGAACGCGAACGCGAGTGCCCTGCGGTCGCGGTAGTGCTCGTCCGCGATCGTGTCGACGATCGTCATCGGGCCGGGCAGCGTGAATTTCAGACGCCGGCGGGTGTGAGCGCGCGCCCAGCGCACCTCGTCCCCGTGCGCCGGCGTGCGCCGGCGAATCGCGCCGACGACCGTCGGCACCTCCGCCTTGTAACGATCGGCCCGGATGCCGATCGTCACCCGCTTGTCGAAGTCGATGCCTTCGAGGTGTCGGAGGAATCCGTGCACGAAGTGCTGGCGCGACTGCTCACCGTCGGTGACGACATCGATCCCCGCGGCTTCCTGTTCCTTGAGCGCGATCAGCACGGCGTCGCGCTGCCCCTCGGCGAGGCGCTCGGGCGGGAGGAGCCATGGCGCCCACAGCATCTCGGGCGTGGCGAGCCAGGACGGCTTCGGGAGACTCCCGGCGATCGTCGTCTGCAGCATGACGGCTCCTCTCGGTAATGCGATTTTCGCCGCAGAAATACCACGATACCGACGGCCGCGGCCTTGACTTTGCCTGCCCTGCTCCCTAGACTCCCGCCACTCGCGGGAGGTGCCCCATGAAGAGAGGTAACCTCGTCCTCGGTGCGTTCGGCCTCGTCGTCGGCGCGGCGATCGTCGGGCTCGTCGCCGGCGGCTCCTCGCCGACGGTCGCGACCGCTCAGTCGCCCGTTGTCCTGAAAATGCAGGCGAGCTGGCCGGCCTCGCTGACGATCTTCGACCACTTCAAGCTCGTCGCCGAGCGCGTGGACAAGCTTTCGGGTGGAACCCTGAAGATCGAGCCACTGCCTGCCGGCACCATCGTGCCCGCCTTCGAGGTGCTCGACGCAACCCACAAGAAAGTCATCGACGGCGCGCAGACCGTCGCCTACTACTGGGTCGGCAAGAACAAGACCGCCGTGCTCTTCACGGGTGGTCCGGGCGGCAACTTCGGGATGGACGTCGTCGACGTCCTCGGCTGGTTGTACGAGGGCGGCGGGCTCGAGCTCTACCAGCAGTTCTACAAGGACATCCTGAAGCTCAACGTCGTCCCGCTCCCGGGGTTCCCGACCGGGCCGCAGGCGCTCGGCTGGTTCAAGCGGCCCATCAAGAGCCTCGCCGACTTCAAGGGCATGAAGTGCCGCCAGACCGGCATCAACGCCGAGATCTACACCGAAATGGGAATGCGGACGGTCAACCTGCCCGGCGGCGAGATCCTGCCCGCTGCCGAGCGGGGGGTCATCGACTGCGCGGAGTGGGTGGGCGGCATCGAGGATCTGAAGCTCGGCTTCCACAACGTGTGGAAGTACCACTACACGCCGGGGATGCACGAGCCGGTGACGATCGGCGAGTACCTGTTCAACGGCGACGTCTGGGAGAAGCTGTCGCCGGTCCACAAGGAGATCATCAAGTCGGCCGTCATGGAGGCGTTCATCCGCTGGTACGCGAAGTGGCAGCGGCAGAACGCCGACGCGCTGAAGGACTTCATCGAGAAGCACAAGGTCAACGTCCTCAGGACGCCGCCCGAAGTGAACAGCGACTTCCTCAAGACGTGGGACAAGATCGCGGCGCGCGAGGCCGAGAAGGACCCGTTCTTCAAGAAGGTCCTGGAGTCGCAGCGCGCGTACGCCTCGGTGGTCGTCCCCGCCAAGCGGTTCATGTTCCCGCCGTACGACTTCGCGGCGAACCACTACTGGCCCGAGAAGAAGGCCGCGGCAGCTCCGGCCGCTCCGGCAGCTCCGGCCGCGGCGAAACCGGCCGCCAAGCCCGCCGAGAAGAAGTAGGCACGACTCGTCCGGGAGGGGCCGGCGACCCGCCGGCCCCTCAACCTTCCGATGACCGTCGCCCGAAGACGACGCCGCGACTGAGGAGGATTCTGAGGTCATGGCAGGACCGTCGCCCGCGTTGCGCAAGACCATCGGCGTCATCGACAGCTTCAGCGAGTGGTCGGGCAAGACCTTTTCCTGGATGATCATCCCGCTGGTGTTCGGGCTCACCTACGAAGGCATCGCGCGCTACCTGTTCAACGCGCCGACGACGTGGGCGTTCGATCTCTCGTACATGCTGTACGGCGCGCTGTTCATGCTGGGCGCGCACTACACGCTGCTCAAGGGCGCGCACATCCGGACGGACATGCTGTGGGAGAAGTTCTCGCCGAGGAAGAAGGGCCTGATCGACGCGATCGCTTACATCTTCTTCTTCTTTCCGGCGATGGCGCTCCTGTTCTACGCGAGCGTCGACGAGGCATGGCACTCCTTCAAGATGTGGGAGCTCTCGGAGCAGACGGCCTGGCGACCGGTGCTCTGGCCGTTCAAAGCCGTGGTGCCGCTTACCGCGCTCCTTCTGCTGATCCAGGGCATCTCGGAGCTCCTCAAGTCGCTCTACGCCGCCCGCACGGGTGAGTTCCTCACGAAGGCCGAGACGATCCAGGTATGAGCGGCAACGAGATCCTCGGCATGGTGATGCTGGCCCTCATGATCGGGGTCATCTTCATCGGCTTCCCGATCAGCTTCACGCTCTTGTTCCTCGCTCTCGTCTGCGGCTGGGCCGGCCTCGGCACCGTCGTCTTCGACCTCGCCTTCTTCCAGACCATCGGGATGATGAAGGAGCAGACGCTCGCCGCCGTTCCCCTCTTCATCTTCATGGGCTACGTCGTCGAGCAGGCCGGCATGATGGAGCGGCTCTTCCGCGCGTTCCAGGTCATGCTCGCGCCCGTTCGTGGCTCGCTCTATCTCGGCGTGATCCTCACCGCCACCATCTTCGCGATGGCCACGGGCATCGTGGGCGCGGCGGTGACCGTCCTCGGGATCATGGCGGCGCCGATCATGATCAAGAGCGGATACAGCCCACGCCTCTCGGCGGGCGCCATCGCCGCCGGCGGCACGCTTGGCATCCTGATCCCGCCAAGCGTCATGCTCGTCGTCATGGGGCCCGTCATCAACGTCTCCGTCGCGAAGCTGTACGCGGCGGCGTTCGGTCCCGGCTTCCTCCTGGCGGGCCTCTACATCGTCTACACGCTGACGCGAAGCTTCCTGAACCCGAAGCTCGGGCCGCCCGTGCCGAAGGAGGAGCGCGCGGACTCGATCATCGAGGTCGTCCGGGAGGTGATCGTCGGGATGGTGCCGCTGGCGCTCCTGATCTCCTGCACGCTCGGCACGATCCTGGCCGGCGTGGTGACGCCGACCGAAGCCGCGGCGATGGGCGCCAGTGGAGCGATCCTCCTCGCACTCGCCTACCGAAAGCTCACGCTGGAGGGTCTCAAGACGGCCGTGTTCAACACCATGGCGACCTCCAGCATGGTGCTGTTCCTCGCGGTCGCCTCGAACGTCTTCGGCGCCATCTTCGCCCGGCTGGGGAGCGCCACCGTGATCACGAAGGCGCTGACGGGGCTGCCCGTGCCCCCGTGGGTCACCCTCCTGATCGTGATGACGCTCATCTTCCTGCTCGGCTGGCCCTTCGAGTGGCCCGCCATCATCTTCGTGTTCATCCCGATCTTCTATCCGGTCATCGAGGCCATGAAGTACGACATGATCTGGTTCGGCGCGCTGGTCGCGGTGAACCTCCAGACGGCGTACCTTTCTCCACCCGTTGCCATGTCGGCGTACTACCTCAAGCAGGTCGTCCCGCAATGGAGTCTCGGAACGATCTACAAGGGTATGGCCGACTTCATGGTTCTCCAGATCATCGCGTTGCTCATGGTGATACTGTTTCCGGAGATCGCGCTGTGGTTTCCGCGCTGGCTCTTTGACCAGCCGTGAGACGAGGCAGGGTTCTGACCAAGGAGGTTCCATGACATCGCGTCGTGAATTCATCGCCGGATCGCTCGCCGCCGCCGGATCTACCGTGCTGCCCCGCCACGCGGGCGCCGCCCCCAAGTCGATGACCGTCGTGCGCGAGAGCTCGTTCATCAAGCCGTTCGACGACTATTTCGCGAAGACGCTGGCGGCCGAGTACGAGAAGCTCACCGGCATCAAGATCGTCTACGAGGCGACGAGCGTGGGAGGCATGCTCACCCGGCTCACCACCATCGCGGAGACGAAGTCGGGGCCCGAGATCGCGATGACCGCGCTCAACTGGCCGCACCTCTTCGACAAGAGCCTCGTGGACGTGAGCGACGTGGCGGGCGAGATCGGCAAGCAGCTCGGCGGCTGGCACGAGAACATCCTCGAGCTCGTCGTCGTGAACAAGAAGTGGAAGGCGCTGCCCTGGGGCAACATCGGCCAGCTCGAGGCCTATCGCACCGACTGGTTCAAGGAAGTTGGCGTCACCAAGTTCCCCGAGACGTGGGAGGACCTGCTCGCCGCCGGCCGCCTGCTGAAGAAGAATGGCCACCCGTTCGGCTTCGAGCTCGGCCACGGGTTCGGCGACAACCACGGCTGGCTCTATCCGCTGCTCTGGTCGTACGGCGGGCGCGAGGTGGACAAGGACGGGAAGACCGTGCTCATCGACTCGTCCGAGACGGCGGCCGCGGTGGACTTCTGCCGCCGCTTCTACAAGGAGACCATGTTCGAGGACGTGCTGGGCTGGACCGACGTCAACAACAACAAGGCGTTCTTCGGCGAGCAGATCTCCTGCACGAACAACGCCTCGTCGATTCTCGTCGTCGGCAAGCGGGACTTCCCGGAGATCGCCAAGGTGACCGATCACGGCCTCAACCCGGCGGGGCCGAAGGGGCGGTTCCACCTGATCAACTCCGTGTCGCACGCGGTGCTGACCCACGCCCCCGACCAGGCCGCGGCCAAGGCGTTTCTGCGCTGGCTCTACGACGACAAGCAGATGTCGCGCTGGCTCGCCTCCGCGGACGCGTACTACGCGCCGTTCCTGCACGGCTATGACAAGCACCCGATGTGGAACGCGGAGCCGCGCTACCTGCCGTACAAGGAGTCCCTCAAGACGTCGCGGCCGCACTGCTGGCCCGGTCCTCAGGGGCCGGCGGCCGCCGAGAGCGTCGCGAAGTACGTGGTCGTCGACATGTTCGCCAAGGCGTGCCGCGGCGACGCCACCAAGGACGTCATCGCCACCGCCGCCTCCCAGCTCAAGCAGATCTACAAAGCGAAGTAGCCGATGGCCGTGTCTCCCGCGTCCGTCGCCCGGCCCGCGCCGCTTGCGGGCCGGGCGGCCTCGCGGCGCAGCATCCTCGAGCGCGAGAGCGTCTTCAGCTGGGTGATGCTCGCGCCGGGCGTGCTGTTTCTCCTCGCCTTCGTCGCGTACCCATT
>JBKPCZ010000135.1:0-5913 GCA_046727665.1 Chloroflexota bacterium | reverse complement strand
ATGGAGGTGCGTCTCGTCGGCCACATCCCGACGCCGGGGCTGGCGTACCTCGCCCGCACCGGCGACTTCGTCGCCGGCGGCGTGATCAGCGCGTCCCACAACCCCGCGCCGGACAACGGCATCAAATTCTTCGACCACGGTGGCCTGAAGCTGCCGGACGCGACCGAGGACGAGATCGAGGCGGCGATGACGGGCGACGACACGCTGCCGCGCCCGACCGAAGGCGGCATCGGCCTCGTCGGAGATTCCCGCGGCCTGGTGAAGGAGTACGAGGACTTCCTCATGGCGCTCGCGCCGAAGCTCGACGGCGCGCGCGTCGTACTCGACTGCGCGAACGGAGCGACCTACCGCGTCGCGCCGTCGGTCTTCGCGCAGGCCGGCGCCGATGTCTTGACGCTCTTCGACACGCCCGACGGCGCGAACATCAACGACGGCTGCGGCGCGACGCAACCGGAGGCGCTGCAGCGCGCGGTCGTGGAGCGCGGTGCCGACATCGGCTTCGCGTTCGACGGCGACGGCGACCGCGTCATGACCGTCGATTCGCGCGGCGCGGTCCACGATGGGGACTTTGTTCTCGCTGTCGCCGCCCGGCACTTCGCGCGGCACGGGCAGCTCGAGCCGAGGCTGGTCGTGGGCACCGTCATGTCGAACGGCGGCCTGGAGGCGACGCTCGCGCGAGACGGGATCGCGCTGGTGCGGACCAGGGTCGGCGACCGCTACGTGTGGGAAGAGATGGAACGGACCGGTGCGCTCTTCGGCGGCGAGCCGTCGGGCCACGTGATCTTCCGCAACTACCACACCACCGGCGACGGGATCCTCACCGCGCTGGAGGTGATGCACCTCATCCGAGCGGAAGGAGCGCCGCTCGCCGAGCTGGCGGCGCAGATGGAACGCTGGCCGCAGGTGACGCGGAACGTGAAGGCGTCACGCCGCGCCCAGTGGGAGTCGAGCATCGCCTTCGTGGCCGCCATGAAGGAGGCGACGGACGCGCTGGGCGCGACGGGTAGGCTGCTCGTGAGGCCCTCGGGGACCGAGCCGGTCCTACGGATCACCGTCGAAGCACGGGATGCCGCCGTCGCATCATCGACCGCAGCCCGTCTCGCCGAGGTCGCCCAGAAGGAGCTCGTCTAACCGTGTGCGGGATCGTCGGCTACGTCGGCCCACGCGAAGCGCTGCCGCTCCTGATGGGTGGCCTGCGTCGCCTCGAGTACCGCGGCTACGACTCCGCCGGCGTCGCGCTCCAGCTGGATGGAACGCTCACGGTGCTGCGTGCCGAAGGCAAGCTGGACAACCTCGCCGCGGTCGTCGCCGCGCACCCGGCGCGCGGCACGACCGGCATCGGTCATACGCGGTGGGCGACGCACGGGCGGCCGACGGAGCAGAACGCGCACCCGCACGTCGACTGCGGCGGCGTCACCGCCGTCATCCACAACGGCATCATCGAGAACTTCGAGGAGCTCAAGGCGCCGCTCGTCGAGCGCGGGCACGCGTTCGCGAGCGAAACGGACACCGAGGTCGTCGTCCATCTCCTCGAGGAGGAGCTCGGCACGGGAAAGCCGCTCGAGGAAGCGGCCCTCGCCGTCCTTCCACGTCTGGAGGGTGCCGCCGCGCTCGCGTTCATCTCGGCCAAGGATCCGGGGAAGATCGTCGCGGCGCGCATCAGCAACGCCGGCGGCGTCATCGTCGGTCACGGCAACGGCGAGAACTTCGTCGCGTCGGATGTCCCGGCGCTCCTCGAGCACACGCGGAGCGTCACGTTCCTCGATCACGGCGAGATCGCGATCGTCACGGCGCAGGGCGCCTCGTTCAAGCGTCTCGACGGATCCGCGCTCGAGAAGACGCCGCAGACGATCACCTGGGATCCGATCGCGGCGGCGAAGTCGGGTTTCAAGCACTTCATGCTCAAGGAGATCCACGACCAGCCGCGCGCGATCTCCGACACGCTGCTCGGCCGCGTCGAGCGCACGACGGGGCGTGTCGTCTTCGATCAGGACCTGCATATGGACGACGCGTACGCGCGTGCGCTCGCGCGCATCAGCTTCGTGGCGTGCGGCACCGCCTGCCACGCGGCGCTCGTCGGCAAGTACCTCATCGAGCGGCTCGCGCAGATCCCGTGCGACGTCGAAGTCGCGTCCGAATACCGGTACCGAGAGCCGGTCGTGACACAGGGCCAGCTCGTCGTCGCCGTGACGCAGTCGGGAGAGACGGTGGACACCCTCGCGGCGATGGAGGAGGGAAGGAAACGCGGCGCGCGGATCCTCTCGGTCGTGAACGTCGTCGGCAGCCAGGCGAGTCGTGTATCCGACGACGTCATCTACCTGCACGCCGGACCGGAGATCAGCGTCGCGTCGACGAAGGCGTACACCGCGATGCTCGTCGACCTCTATCTGTTCGCGATCTATCTCGCGCAGCGGCGCGGCACGATCGACGCGAACGCGTCCCGCAGCCTGCTCGCGGAGGCGTTCCATCTCCCGACGCTCATGGACGCCGTGCTCCGCGAGGAGGGGAAGATCCGCGCGCTGGCCTACCGTTACCACCAGGCAAAGGATTTCCTCCATCTCGGACGTGGCGTGAACTACCCGACCGCGCTCGAAGGCGCGCTCAAGCTCAAGGAGCTCTCGTACATCCACGCCGAGGGGAGCGCCGCAGGGGAGATGAAACACGGCATCAACGCGCTGATCGACGAGGACCTACCCGTCGTCGCGATCGCGTTGAAGGACTCGACGTACAAGAAGATGGTCTCGAACATCGAAGAGGTGCGCGCTCGCGCCGGCGTCGTCATCGCGCTCGCGCACGACGACGACGAGGAGATCGCTGCGCACGCCGACGAGGTCATCCGCATCCCCAAGACGAACGAGCTCCTCTCGCCGGCCCTCGCGGTCGTGCCGCTTCAGCTGCTCGCGTATCACATCGCCGATCGTCGCGGCAACGATGTCGATCAGCCGCGCAACCTCGCGAAGAGCGTGACCGTCGAATGACACGGCGCCGGCGCGCGACAGGGTGACGGCGTACGCGATCCTCAAGCTGCTCCACGTGCTGAGCGCGATGTGGCTCATCAGCGGCCTCCTGGGACGAGCGGTCGCTCTGAGCTCCGCGCGGCGAGCACCCGAGATGCGCGTCCTGAAGGCGATCGCCGACGTCAGCGGTCGCCTCGAGAACATCATGATCGCGCCGGGTCTCTTCGCGACCATCGCGACCGGCATCGCCGCGGCGATCGTCGGCGGGATCTCGCTCTTCGGGCCGTTCGGCGGCGGTCCGCTGTGGATCTTCGTGCCGGTGGTGCTCATGCTCATCGCGATCGTGACGACGCCGCTGACCTTCGGCCGCGATCGCCGGTGGGGAGAGGCGCTGGAGGATGCGGCGACACGCGGCATGGTCACGGACCGGCTCCGGCCGTTCCTTGACGCACGCGCGATGCTGAGGCGCTATGCGCCCGACATCACGTTCGCCTTCATCATCGTCGTCCTCATGGTGCTGAAGCCGTTCTGAGGTGAGCAGCGAAGTGGGCATCGACATCATCGAGACGCACCGCATCCGCGGCGTGCTCGAGAAGCACGACACGCGCTTCCTGAATCGCGTGTACACCGAGTGGGAGCGCATGTACTGCCGGCGCAACGTCCTCCATCTCGCGGGACGCTGGGCCGCGAAGGAGGCCGTGTCGAAGGTCCTCGGGCTCGGCGTGCGCGGCGTGGGCTGGCGCGAGATCGAGATCCGGCGTACCCCGTACGGCCAGCCGACGGTGACGCTCCACGGCCGCGCCGAGCAGCGCCGGCGAGCGCTCGGCCTCTCCGAGCCGCTCACCGTCAGCATCTCGCACATCCGCGATCTCGCGGTGGCGGTCGCGGTGGGCGTGCGCTGACGCCGCCGAGCCGGCCACTCGATGCGCGCGCCGTCCGCGCGTCGCTCCGACCGCTCCCGCCGGACGCCGGCAAGGAGGCGCGTGGACGCGTGCTCATCGTCGGCGGCTCGCATCGCTACCCGGGGGCGGTACTCCTGGCGGCACGAGCCGCCGCCCGATGCGGTGCGGGTGTCGTCACCGTCGCCGCGGCGCGCTCGGTGGTCGAGATGATCGCCGGCCACGACCCGAACGTGACGTTCTTCCCGCTCGCCGAGGCCCAGCCTGGAGTGGTCGCGACGGGCGCGGCGGCACAGGTCACGCCCATCTTCGGCGACAAGATCCGCGCGATGCTCATCGGACCGGGCCTGGCGCATGCCGCCGGCACCGACGAGTTCGTCGTCGCCCTGCTGCGGAACGCGAAGGCCGTCGGAACGGTGATCGACGCCGATGGGCTGAACGCGCTCGCGCGCACCGAAGATTGGACGAAGGTACTGCCGCGAACGAGCGTGCTCACGCCGCACGACGGCGAGGCGGCGCGGCTCGCGGGCCGCGTCGTACCGACCGGTGCCGAGCGCGTCGTCTTCGCCGAGCGCCACGCGAGCTCGTGGGGCGCGGTGGTCGTACTCAAGGGCGCGGTGACGGTGGTGAGCGACGGCAAGCGCACCTTCGTGCACGACGCGCCGAATCCGACACTCGGCATCGGGGGCTCGGGCGACGCGCTCGGCGGCGCGGTTGCCGCCTTCCTCGCGCGGGGTCTCGCGCCGGTCGCGGCGGCGGCCGTCGCCGTGTGGGTGCACGGTCGCGCCGGCGCCCTCCTCGCGTCGGAGATCGGCGAGTCCGGTGCGCTCGCGACGGACATCGTCGACGCCATGCCTCGCGCACTGCGGGAGATCCTCGCCACGTGAGCCGGGGCACACCGCTGCGGTCGACCGTCGTCGACGTGGACCTCGACGCGATCGCGTCCAACCTTGCCGCGCTCCGCGAGCGCGGCGGAGCCGAGGTCATCGCCGTCGTCAAGGCCGACGCCTACGGACATGGCGTCGAGGCGGTCGCCGAGACGTTGGTCGAGGCGGGCGCGGCGATGCTCGCGGTGTTCACCGTCGAGGAGGCGCTGGTGGTCCGGCGCACCGGGCTCACCGCGCCGGTGCTCGCGCTCCTGGGCGCATCCGATCGCGCGGAGGCGGAGGCGGCGGTCGCGGCGGACTGTGCGCTCGTCGTGTGGGACCTCGAGCGCGCGCGTGTGTACGACGACATCGCCGCGGCCGCTGGCCGGACCGCGCACGTCCACCTCAAGGTCGACACGGGTCTCACGCGACTCGGCGCCCCCGTGGCGGAGGCGCCGGCTCGTCTTGCGGCGATCCGCGAGCTCCGCCACCTCGAGGTCGAGGGTCTGTTCACGCATCTCGCGACGGCGGACGAGCCCGACGTCACCGACGACCGCGCGCAGCTCGCGCGGTTCGCGGAGGTGCTGGGGGCGATCGGCGAGCCGCCACGCTGGGTGCACGCCGCGGCGAGCGCGGGCGTCGCAACGTTCGGCGCGGTCCCAGGCTGCACCGCGATCCGGCCCGGCCTCTCCCTCTACGGACTGCACACGGCATCGCACCTGGAGGGCGCGCTCGCGCTTCGACCCGCCTTGCAGTGGCGCTCGCGCGTACAACGTGTGGCCGCCGTGCCGAAGGGGACCGGCGTCTCGTACGGCCTCGAGTACCGGCTTCCGCGCGACGGCCGCATCGCGACGGTCCCCGTGGGCTACGGCGACGGGCTCCAGCGCGCGCTCGGCCGGCGGGGACGTCTGCTCCTCGGTGGGCGAGCCCTGCCGTTCGCCGGACGCGTTTGCATGGACCTCGTCATGCTGGATGTGACGGACCTCCCAAAGACACGCGAGGGCGACGAGGTGGTGATCATCGGAACGCAGGACGGCGCACGACAGACGGCGGATGACCTGGCCGCGGCGGCGAGCACGATCAACTTCGAGATCGTGACCGGCATCCGCCGGCGGGTGCCGCGGCGCTATCACCGTGATGGACGCGTCGTCGCGACGCGAACCCTCGCGGACGGCTACCGGCGCCTGTGAC
>JBKPCZ010000134.1:0-12575 GCA_046727665.1 Chloroflexota bacterium | reverse complement strand
CGAACGGCGGCGACGGACGACGCAACGCGCAACGGCTACACCGACGGCGGCTTCATCGACGTGACGACCGCGTCGCCGCCCACGAGCGGTACGTACGCGGGCGATCCGGGCTACATCGAAGTCTCGATCACCGAGCAGGTCCTGACGCGGTTCCTGTTGGGTGCGAGCGCCGGTCGCACCGCGATCACGGTGCGCGCCGTCGCAGGCATCGCGCGGTCCGGGTCGGGAGAGGCCGTGATCGTGACGCGCACGAGCGGCTCCGGGACCTTCACGCTGTCCAGCAGCACGCGCTTCACCATCACCGGGGGCGGCACGAACACCAACACGACGAGCAGCAGCGCGATACAGATCGGCGGCAGCGGCCAGCTCACCGCGACGTTCCACCGAGTGACCGGCGGCGTCAACGCATCTGACGCGGGACGGATGAGTCCCGCGCCGGTGACAGGCGTCGCCGCGGCAGCGGATCCTTTCGCCTCGCTCGCAGGTCCCTCGACGACCGGCGTGCCACTGTTCGGCGGGCAGACCATCACGAATGCGACGGTGACGCTGAGCCCCGGTATCTACGGAGGCCTGATCACCGTGGGCAATAACGGCATCGCCCGGCTCAATGCGGGCACGTACATCTTCCGCGCGGGATTGACCACGACCGGCAGCGGCTCGCTCGTCCTCGCCGACACCGGTGGTGTCCTTCTCTACAACGCGAACGCGAGCTACCCCGCCGCCGGCGGCTCGTGCGGGAACCTGTCGCTCGCCGGCACCGGCACGCTGACGCTCGCCGCGAGCCGGACCGGCTCGTACGCGGGAATGCTCGTCTTCCAACATCGCAGCTGTACGAACGGCGCGGCGATCACAGTGCGCACCGGCACGTCGCTCAGCGGAACGCTCTACGTCCCGGCGGCGACGCTCACGATCTCCGTCGCGAACAACGTGACCATCGCCTCGCAGATCGTGGCCGATCGGCTGACGCTGAATGGCAACAACACGCTCACGATGAGCTTCACGCCCGCGTCGGTGACCGGGTCGCGCGTGCCGGCGCTCGTGGAGTAGGCCTAGGGTCTGAGGATGCGCTGCGCCTCGGTCGTGAAGCTCGCGCCCGCGGTGCCGGCGGGCCGTGCGTCGCCCGGCGCGCGAAGCAGCAGCTGCAGATTGCCGTTCGATGCCTGCAGCGCCGCGATGCGCTCGGCCGTCGTCGCGTCGACCCGGAAGGTGTAGACGGTGACGGTCTTCGCGAGCACGGGGAGGTCCTGGATCACGATGCGCCCGACGAAGTCGTTCCGCGCCGGCTCGGCGACCGCGAGCGTGTACAGGATGTCGACGTGATCCCCGGCCACGATCGCTCCGCCCGCGGCATTCGCATCCGGAACGCTGAGCGACATGGCGCGATACTGCGGCGAGGAGCTCGTGAGGGTCGTGCCGGGCGGCAGGACGCCGATGTGCCCTTCACTTCCCGCCTGGGCGATCTTCGAAGGCAGGACGGGCTCGTTCGCAGATAGCGGAACGGTCGTGATCATTCCGGCCGCGGCATTCGCGTCGCGAAGCGCGTTCGGCGGTGCGGCGTCGCGCGGGAGCTGGACGATCTTGACGTCGTTCGCGCCGAGCGCCGATCGCGCCTCGATGTCACGCGTCGCGACGAGCACGTCGACCATCGTGACGTCGGTCGGCGGTGCGGTCCGCGCGACGCTCGCGTAGAAGTAGGTGCCGGCCGCCGCCAGCACGGCGACGAGGACCCCAAGGACGAGGAGGATGCGGGCCAGCAGGCGCGAACGTCTTGGACGGTACGGGTCTCCGAGGTTGATCCCCGTACTCATGCGACCAGCCGAGACTGGTCCAGTATCGTTTCGCAGCCGCACACTCGGGCGAGTTTAGCGGCGAGTGGAAGACCGGAAGGAAGGCATGGCGGGCGAGAAGATCCTCTGCGTCGACGACGAGGACCCCATCCGCAAGCTCTGCACGGTCTACCTGGGAAAGCGCGGGTACCGGGTCGAGGCGGTGGCGAACGGTGTCGAAGCCCTGAGGCTCATCGAGAGCAAGGGCCCGCCCGACATCGTGGTAACCGACGTGAACATGCCGCTCATGAACGGCCTCGAGCTGGTGAAACGGCTGCGCGAGGATCGCCGGACCGCCCGCACGCCGATCATCGTCCTGTCCGCGGCCAAGCAGGAGCAGGACATCCTGGCGGGCTATTCCCACGGCGCTGACGACTACGTCGGGAAGCCGATCGATCTGGCCGTCCTGGCCGCGAAGATCGAGACGATCCTGCGACAAACGCGATCGGTGGCCGAGGTCGTCGCGACGCCGCGCAAGCTCGGCATGGTCATCGCCTTCGCGCACGGCAAAGGCGGCGTCGGCGCGACCACCCTCGCGGCCAACGTCGCCGCAGTGCTCGCGGCCGAGGGCAAGTCGGTCGCCCTGCTCGACCTCAACCTGCAGTTCGGGAACATCGCGATGTTCTTCGACCTCCGTCCTCGCACGACCATCGTCGATTACGCGCGCGGCGATATCACGCGCGTCACCGAGGAGGACTTCACGCAGTATCTCGCCGAGCACGCGAGCGGGGTACGCCTCCTTGCCGCGCCGGCCTCACCGGAGGAAGCCGAGCTCGTGAGCGTCGCGGCCGTGCAGCAGGGCATCGACCTCGCGCGCCTCGGTCGCGACGTCGTCGTGCTCGACCTCGCGACGAAGCTCGATGAGGTCACGCTCTCGGCACTCGACGTCACGGACATCGTCTGCGTGGTCGCGGCACCGCATCTCGCGGCGCTGAGAAGCACGTCGGACACGCTCGCGATGTTGAAGCGGATCGGCATCGCCGACGGGCGGATCCTGCTCGCGCTCGTTCGCAACACCGCCAAGGGCATCGACGACGCGGGCGTTGCGAAGTTCCTGAAACGCAAGCCGGACATCGTCGTGCCGTTCGCGGAGAAGGCGGACGCGGCCGCCGACCTCGGCGTGCCGTACGTGCTAGCGGAGCCGAACGACAAGACGGCGACCGCGCTCAAGCAGCTGGCGACGCGACTCGCCACGCGCAAGGCCGTGCCCGTATGAGACCGCCCTATCCGGCCGACCTCGTGCCGCTCCTCCCGGAGTTCCTCAACAAGCGGCGGACGAAATTCACGCTGCCCCTGCGCCTCATGGAAGAGCTGCGCATCGACCGTCCGGCGCTCTTCTTCGTCATCGGTGGGGTCGCGCCGCAGGGCGGCGGACGGTTCGACGAGATGTGGAACCCCTACGCGACGCAGTGGGATCAGCAGCAGGCGGCCTCGGTCGCCGCGCGCGACGCCGGGCTGGTCGAGGAGAAAGACGGGCGTTGGGACCTCACACCGAGGGGTCGCGACCTCATGACGCGCGTCCGCCGCGAGGCCGACGCGTACCTCGCATCGCTGCCGTCGCCGCTCTCGCGCGAGGAGCTCACCAGGCTGGCATCGCTGCTCGCGCGAGCGTTGGATGCCACGGTCACGAGCCTCGAGCCGCGGTGGCACTCGCATGTCGCGCGCGCGACGCGGATGGCCGGAGACGGCAGCCATCCGATGGTCGCGCTCGAGAACGCGGTCTACGGCCTGTGGCAGGCGCGCGACGATTGCCACATGGCCGCGTGGCGAGAGGCAGGTCTGGATGGCCCGACGCTCGACGCGCTCACGCGCATCTGGCGTGGCGAAGCCGCGAGCGAAGAGGAGCTCGCCGCGAAGCTCACCTCGCAGCGGCCCGCCGATGTCGCCGGCGAGCTGGCACGCCTGCGTCGCGACGGTCTCGTCGCGAGCGACGGTCGGCTGCGGACGACGGACGAAGGCGCGAAGGCGCGACAGAGGATCGAGGATGAGACCGACCGTCTGTTCTTCTCCGCGTGGCCGGACGACGTCGCGTCCTCGGCCACCTGGATCCGGGAGAAGCTGGCGGCGGTGAACGCCTCCTTCTAGGACCGACCGGCGACGTCAACAGACGGTCAAAAGCGCCCGACCGCGTCGTTACTGCGCCGACAGGCGCAGCTGCGCGTCCCGAGCGAAGCGAGTGAGGCGTGCAGACACTGCGGCGTGGGCGAAGCCAACACGCCAAGCAGAACGGCGCAGCAAGGGTGCGCCGTTACAAAGTGGCACGGCAAATGCGAGATGGACCCCCACGATGATCGACCAGCGGCCGTCGGCCGAGCCGGCGAAGTCCCACACCGGCGCGCGCGTGATGATCGTCGAGGACGACCGCGACATCGCGATGCTCCTCTCCAGCATCCTCTCGGAGGAGGGCTACGCGCCGCACGTCGTCACCGACTCGCGCCAGGCGCTCGACGTCTTCGAACAGGTCCAACCGGACCTCGTGACGCTCGACGTCATGATGCCGAGCCTGGACGGCATCAGCCTCTGTCTCGAGCTGCGGCGGAACACGGACGTCCCGATCCTTTTCATCTCCGCGAAGAAGGAGCCGCCAGATCGCGTCGTCGGTCTGCGCGTCGGCGCGGACGATTACATCGGCAAGCCATTCGACAACGACGAGGTCGTCGCGCGTGTCGAAGCTCTGCTCCGTCGCGCGCAGATGTCGCACGACGGCGCCGGCGTGAAGCAGCTGCGCTTCGGCCGCTTCGTGATCGACAGCGGCAGCGTCCAGGCGATCGCCGGCGACCGCCAGGTGCAGCTCACGCCGACGGAGTTCAAGCTGCTGCGCACCCTCGCCGGCGAGCCCGGCCGCGTCTTCACGCGCGACGATCTGCTGACCGGGGTGTGGGGCTACGAGCCCGGCAGCGACACGCGGCTCGTCGACGTGCACGTCGGTCGCCTCCGGAAGAAGCTCGAGGATGCGAGCGTGACGGAGGTCGCGATCGAGACCGCGCGCGGATTCGGTTACCGCTTGGTGGACGCCAGCCGAGGACGCTGACCCTCGTTCGCGGCGCGACGTGCGCGCGCCGCCGAAGCCAGATCACCTAGTACCGTCAGCGTGTCCTCCCAGCCGATGCACGCGTCGGTGATGCTCTGCCCGTACACCAGTCGCGACGGGTCCGTCAGCTCCTGGCGCCCGGCGACGAGAAAGCTCTCGACCATCACGCCCGCGATGCCTCGTTCGCCGGTCGCGACCTGCGCCGCGATCTCGCGAACGACTCTGGGCTGGCGCAGGTGATCGCGTTCGCTGTTGCCATGGCTCGCGTCGACGATGAGCCGTTCCGGGAGGCCGGCGTCCCGTAGCGCGTCCAGCGCGGCGCGCACGCTCGCGCGGTCGTAGTTCGGCCCGCGAGCGCCGCCGCGCAGGATGACGTGGCCGTAGGGATTGCCCCGAGTGCTCACGAATGCGGCAAGGCCCTGCTCGGTGACGCCGATGAAGCGGTGCGGATGCGCGGTCGCGGCCACGGCGTCGATCGCGATCTGGACGGTGCCGCCGGTGCCGTTCTTGAAGCCGACCGGCATCGATAGACCGGAAGCGAGCTCGCGATGCACCTGGCTCTCCGTCGTCCGCGCGCCGATCGCTCCCCAGCTCACTAGGTCGGAGGTGTACTGCGGCGAGACCGGGTCCAGGAACTCGCAGCCCGCGGGCAGGCCAAGCTCGGCGAGATCGAGCAGGAGACGGCGCGCGAGACGCAGGCCGTCGTTGATGCGGAAGCTGCCGTCGAGGCCGGGATCGTTGATGAGCCCCTTCCACCCCACCGTGGTGCGCGGTTTCTCGAAGTACACGCGCATGACGACGCGCAGATCCGCCGCGAGCTCGTTCGCGACGCCCAGGAGGCGGCGCGCGTACTCCATCGCGGCCTCCACGTCGTGCACCGAGCACGGGCCGACGACGACGATGAGGCGGTCGTCCTCCCGGTCGAGGATGCGCACGAGCTCCTCGCGCGCGCTCGCGACCGTGCGCGAGCCCGCCTCGGACAGCGGCAGCTCGTCGAGCAGGATCGCCGGCGGGATGAGCGGCCGGTAGCCTTCGACGCGGAGGTCGCGGGTCTTCATCGCGACACCTACTCTACGGAGCCGTGCCGCTCTACGGCTACCGCGGGAAAACACCGACGGTTGCGCCCGACGCGTTCGTCGCGCCGACGGCCGTGCTCATCGGGGACGTCACCGTCAGGTCCGGGGCATCGGTGTGGTTCGGCTCGGTGCTGCGCGGCGACATGGATCGCATCGAGATCGGCGAGCGCTCGAACGTGCAGGACAACTGCACCATCCACACCGACGCGGGCGAGCCGACGATCATCGGCGCGGAATGCACGATCGGCCACGGGGCGATCGTCCACTCGTCGATCGTCGAGCGGAACGTGCTCATCGGATCCGCCGCGGTGCTCGTCGGCGCGAACACCGTCGGCGAACGCACCATCGTTGGTGCGGGCGCGGTGCTTCCCGAACGTTTCGCGGCTCCGGCGCGGTCGCTGGTGCTTGGCGTGCCGGCGCGCGTCGTGCGCTCGGTCCGCGCCGAGGACGATCGCTGGACAAGTCGCGCCGCGCATCACTACGCCGAGCTCTCGGCCTGGTACCGGGAGCACGTCGAGGAGACCGAGTAGGTCCGGGTGCCAACGCTTCGGCTCACCGGGCGCGACCTCAGCATCGCCGACGTACTCGCGGTCGCGCGCCGCCGCACTCCGGTCGCCCTCGACCGCGCGGCCGAACGTCGCATGGCCGAGTCGGCGAAGGTCGTCGCGGACCTCGCGGCGGGCGATGCGCCGGTGTACGGGGTGAACACCGGATTCGGGGATCTCGCGACCGTCCGGATCCCGACCGGCGACCTGCGCGCGCTGCAGCGCAACCTCATCCGCAGCCACGCCGCCGGCGTCGGCGAGCCGCTGCCCGTCGACGTCGTCCGCGCCGTGCTCCTGCTGCGCGCGAACACGCTCGCGTCCGGCCGGTCGGGCGTGCGACCGGGTCTCGCGGAGATGCTGCTGGAGCTGCTCGACCGCGGCGTGCACCCCGTGATCCCGATGCATGGAAGCGTCGGCGCGTCAGGCGATCTCGCGCCGCTCGCGCACGCCGCCCTCGTCGTGATCGGCGAGGGCGAGGCCTTCGTCGAGGACGTGCGGATGTCCGGCGCCGACGCGCTCAGGAAGGTCGGCCTGGAGCCCGTCGACGTCGGCCCAAAGGAGGGGGTCGCGCTGATCAACGGGACGCAGGTCATGACCGCGATCGGCTGCCTCGCGCTCCATGACGCCGCGGTCCTCGCATCGACCGCGGACATCGCCGGCGCGATGTCGGCCGAGGCGCTGCGCGCGACCGATGCGGCCTGGGACATCGCGCTGCACGCCGCCCGGCCGCACCCCGGGCAGCAGACGGTCGCGGCGAACCTGCGCGCTCTGATGGAAGGGAGCCCGAACGTCGCATCACACCGCGTCGGCGACACGCGCGTCCAGGATCCGTACTCGATCCGCTGCATGCCGCAGGTGCACGGTGCGTCACGCGACGCGCTCGACTACGCGCGCCGCGTCGTCGAGATCGAGATCAATGCCGTGACGGACAATCCGCTCGTCTTCGCGGAGGAGCGGCGCGTCGTGAGCGGCGGCAACTTCCACGGTCAGCCGGTGGCGATCGCGCTCGACCTCGCGACGATCGCGGTCGCCGAGCTCGCCGACATCAGCGAGGCACGCGTCGATCGCCTCACGAACGCGCACACCAGCGGCCTGCCGCCGTTCCTCAGCCCCGCCGCGGGCACCAACTCCGGGTTCATGGTCGCGCAGTACACCAGCGCGGCGCTGGTGACGGAGAACCGGCTGCGCGCATTCCCGGCCTCGGTCGAGTCGCTGCCGACGTCGGCCGGCATGGAAGACCACGTCAGCATGGGCGTGCACGCCGCGCTGAAGCTCGCGGCCGTCGTGAGGAACACGCGCGACGCGCTCGCCATCGAGACGCTGTGCGCGGCACAGGGTCTCGATCTCCTCGGCGCGATCACCGCGCCGGGCGTCACGGAGGCGCGTCGGGTGATCCGCGAGCACGTCCCGAAGCTCGAGACCGATCGCGCGCTGGCGCCCGACATCGAGGCCGTGTCGGGCCTCATCGGACGCGAGATCCTCCTCGCCGCGGTCCGGGCGCGCCTCCCCGACCTGGCGTGACCCCTCCGCGCGCGGTCGTGTTCGACCTCGGAGGCACCCTCGTCGCGTGGCCGGACTGGGAGGTCGGTGCGGCCACGAAGTGGGAGCGCGCATACGACGCGGTGCGCGCGGCGCACGATGGCATGCGCGCCTCGCGAGAGGAGTTCGTCGCGGCGATGCGCGCGGCGGAGAAGTCGCACTGGGAGCGCGTCGACCGCGACCACTGGAGCGGGCCACCCACCGGCGTCGTGAGCGAGGGCTTTCGGCGACTCGGCGCCGAGGCCGACGACCGCGCGCTGCTCGCCGCGCTCGACGGCTACGCCCGGGCGGTCGCGGGCTGGTGCACCGTCTTCGCTGATACACGCGAGACGCTCGCGCTGCTGCGCGAGCGCGGGTATCGGCTGGGACTCCTTTCGAATACCTGGTGGGCCGCCGAATGGCACAACGCCGACCTTGCCGCGCACGGCCTCGCCGGCCTGCTCGACGAGCTGGTGTACACCTCGGATCTCGCGTGCTCGAAGCCGCATCCATCCGTGTTCCGCGAGGTCGCCTCGCGGCTCGGCATCGCGCCCGAGGCGTGCGTGATGATCGGCGACCGGCAGGTCGACGACGTGTCGGGCGCGCGGGCGGTCGGCATGCGCGCCGTCTGGCGTCGCAACGACTCGGGCTTCCCCACCTCCGATGTCGCGCCCGACGCGGTCGTGGATACGCTGGCGGAGCTGCCCGACCTGCTTCGCTCGTGGGGCGGCGCGTGAAGCGCTGCGCTTGGGCGACACGCGAGCCGCTGCTCGGCTATCACGACGAGGAGTGGGGCACGCCGCGGCACGACGAACGAACGCTGTTCGAGTTCCTCGTGCTCGAGGGCGCGCAAGCCGGACTGTCGTGGGAAACGATCCTGCGCAAGCGCGACGCGTACCGCCGCGCGTTCGCCGGATTCGATCCGAAGAAGGTCGCGCGCTTCGGGGCGCGTGACGTCACGCGCCTCATGAGCGACACCGGCATCGTCCGAAACCGCGCGAAGATCACCTCCGCGATCGCGAACGCGAAGGCCTTCCTCGCGACGGCGGACGAGCACGGCAGCTTCGACGCCTACGTCTGGCGCTTCCACGACCCGGCCGAGCTGTCGAAAGACCTGCGGAAGCGCGGCTTCCGGTTCGTGGGCCCGACGATCGTCGAGTCGTTCATGGAGGCCGTCGGCCTGCTGGATCACCACGAGCGCGGCTGTTACCGGCGCGGAACACCCATACGGGGGACTGGTCCGGCCGCCCCGTCGGTCTAGGCTCGTTCGGTGGCTGGCGCGATCCGCCGCCGAGTGTGCAAAGAAAGGAGGGACTCATGATCGCTTTCTTCCGTGAGGAGGAGGGTCAGGGCCTCGTGGAGTACGCACTCATCATTGCTGTTATCGCTATTGCCGTCATCGTGGCCATGATCTTCCTGCGCGGCCAGATCCAGAACATCTTCAGCAACATCGGCAACAACCTGACCTAGAGCGTCTTCGACATCGCAACGAGCGAGCGGCCCGGGTGACCGGGCCGCTCGTTTTCGTGATGGGTAGCACCGCGCCCGCCACGAGGGCGGGCGCAGCGCGAGGAGGGAGGGAGACGGAAAGGCTACTTAGGGGCGCGGCCCACGACCGGGGAAACCGGGTCCGCCAGCGGGACGCGTCTGGTCGACCTCGGCGGTGACGTGCGCGGTGAGCGAAGCCTTCTTCTCGGCGGCTTGGGCCGCGGTTATCGTGCCGGCCGCGAGCGCCGCATCGATCTTCGCGTTGCCGTCGGCCACCATCGCAGCGATCAGCCCGTCACGGGTCTTGCCCGCGGCGGTCGCGATCTGCGCGAGCGTCTGGCCCGCCTGGAGCTTGGTTCGCAGGTCGGCCTCGGTCGTGCCGATGTACGCGGCTGCGGCGGCGAGGTCGTTGGTGATCATCATGTGCGGTCCACCGCGGCCGGGACCAGGTCCGAAGGTGTCGCCCTTTTGGTCGACGAGCGTGGCGATCTGAGTCTTGGCGGCGTCGGCGAGCGCGGCGATGAGACCATCGCGCGTCTTGCCGTGCGCGACAGCGATCTCGGCGAGCGTCTTGCCGCTCTGGAGCTCGGTCCGCAGATCCGCCTCGGTGATGCCGATGTACGTCGCCGCCGTGGCGAGGAAGTTCGGCGTGCCGAAGGGAGAGTTGGAGGCGAAGATCGCGACGCCTCCGGGCAGCTGCGTGATGACCGCGTCGGCGGTGCTCGGTGCGAGGGCCGCCGCTGCCACCCCGCCCGAGAGCAGGAGCGTGAGGCCGCTGGCGATGAGCATCTTGTCGATGTACTTCACGTGGTCGTCCTTTCTCAGTGGTCGCTGATGAGAGGACACCACCCCGTCGGTCGCGCTTCATGAGAAGGCTCTAAGAAGGGCCACGCGGGCCGTCTTTCTTACTCGGTTCTTACTCGCACGCCCATACACTCGGGCTCGTGAACGTCCTCCTCGTCGAGGACGATCCCGGAGTGCGGGGAGCCGTGGAGCGGGCGCTTCGCGGCGCCGGCCACCGGACCGAGACCGCCGCCAACGGCGCGAAGGCACTGGAGGTGGCGACGGCCAACCCCTACGACGCGATCGTCCTCGACCTTGGCCTGCCCGGCCTCGACGGCCTCGAGGTGTGCCGCCGGCTTCGCGCATCGGGGAACGGCGTGCCGGTCCTCATGCTCACCGCGCGCGCGGCGGTCGCCGAGCGCGTCGAGGGTCTCGACGCCGGCGCAGACGACTATCTGGTGAAGCCGTTCGCCCTCGACGAGCTCCTCGCTCGCCTGCGGGCCTTCGAACGGCGCGCGCCGCAGAGCGGGCAGTCACGCGGCACGCTCAACTTCGACGACGTCGTCCTCGATCGCGACGCGATGAGCTGCCACCGCGGCGGACGCGAGATCCAGCTGTCGCGTACCGAGTACCAGCTCCTCGAGCTGTTCCTCGCGAATCCGCGCCGCGTGCTGAGCCGTGACGTCATCTTCGACCGCGTGTGGGGCTACGACTTCGGACCCGACTCGAATTCGCTCGACGTGTATGTCGGCTACCTCCGCCGCAAGCTCGAGGCGAATGGCGAGCCGCGCCTCATCCACACCATGCGCGGCGTCGGCTACGTGCTGAGGGAAGCGTGACCTTCCGCGTTCGGGTCGCGCTCCTGTCGGCCGCGGCGGTCGCGCTCGCCGCGGTGGGCGCGGCCGCGCTCATGTACCTCGTGCTCCAGCAGCAGCTCGTCATGCAGGTCGATCAGAGCCTGGTGGATTCGGCCAGGAACGCGCGGGAGACCGGCCCGCGCAGCGGTGGCCAGCGTCCGTTCCCGCCGTTCAACGACCCGGGCAGGGTCACCGGCCGCGGCGACGTCTTCGCGCAGAGCATCGACGCCACCGGGAAGGTCATCCGCGCCGATCTGAATCAAGCCGACAGCGCGATGATCACGCCGACCGCGGTGCAGGTCGCGGCCACGCAACAAGGCGATGCCTCGTTCGATGTCACCGCGAGCGACGGAAGCCACGTCAGGGTGTACGTCGTGCCGATCGGCAGCGGCGCCGCGCTCGAGGTCGCGCGATCGATGGTCGAGAACGACAAGGTGCTGGCGGAGACGCGTAACCGGCTTGCGATCGTCGCCCTCGGCGGCGTGCTGTTGGCGGGAGCGCTCGGGACCATCGTCGCGCGCGCCGCGCTCACGCCGGTGAGGCGGCTCACCGACATCGTCGAGGAGGTATCGCGGACGCGCGACCTCTCGCAGCGCGTGTCCGCCGACTCACCGGACGAGCTGGGCCGCCTGGCTGCGAGCTTCAACATCATGCTCCGGGAGCTCGAGACCTCGCTCCGCCAGCAGCGGCAGCTCGTCGCCGACGCGTCGCACGAGCTCCGTACGCCGCTCACCAGCCTGCGCACGAACCTCGAGCTGCTCGCGCGCGGTCAACCGACGGACCCCGAGGAGCGCCAGCTGGTCCTGGTGGAGCTCGTCGGCCAGATCGAGCGACTGTCGACGCTCGTCACCGATCTCATCGACCTGGCCCGCGATGAGGAGGCGAAGGTGCCCGTGGAGGACGTCCGTCTCGACGAGGTCGTCGCCGATGCGATCACCGACGTGCGCGGACGCTATCCGCAGGTGCGCTTCGACGCGGCCCTCGACGAGAGCACCGTGCGCGGGGTCCGTCCGCGCATCGCGCGCGCCGTGACCAACCTCCTCGACAACGCGGGCAAGTGGAGTCCTGCTGGCGGGATCGTCGAGGTTTCGGTCCACGGCGGCGAGGTGAGCGTCCGCGACCACGGCCCGGGCATCGCGCCCGAGGATGCACCGCGCGTGTTCGATCGTTTCTGGCGCGCGACGAGCGCGCGGTCGCTGCCCGGCTCCGGGCTCGGTCTCTCGATCGTGAAGGAGGTCGCGGAGTCACACGGCGGCTCGGTCACGCTCGAATCCGCGACCGGCGGCGGCGCACGCTTCCGCTTGCGGCTCGCGGCGACCTCATAACTCCTTCTTATCCCCCTCTCATGCTCCCCCGGCGCGCGGATGTTCACCTATTCGCATGGCCACGTGGAGGGCGGCATCCAGTCCGCGTCGTGGACACTGCTGGAGGAGCTTCGCCACAGGGACGGC
>JBKPCZ010000133.1:0-9258 GCA_046727665.1 Chloroflexota bacterium | reverse complement strand
GCCCGGTGCGGAGATCGAAGAGGCGCACGTTGTAGCGGTCATCGGGTTTGTGTTCGACGAGATAGAGGGTCGCGCCGTCATCGCTGACGACGTCGACGGTCATCTCGCCCGGGACCGAGATCCGCCGCACCGAATCGGTCTTGAGGTCGATCACTGCGAAGCCGCTCCGCGCAGGCGTTGGCGCGGCCTCCAGCGCGAGCAGCGCGCCATTGCGCGACAGACCGGTCGGCGCGACGCGGTATGCGGCGCCGAGATCGTACCGACCGGGGACGTCGATGCTCCTGCGCTCGAGGCCGGTCAGGGGATCGAGAATGTGGACGACCGTCGTGTTGCCTGGCTCGACCGCGTAGAAGGCGGACCAGTCCGGGGCGGGAACGCCGCGCGGTAGCTCGCGGATCGCCGCGCCGCTCTGGCTGATCACGGTGACGCCGCGGTCCGTCGCGAGATAGATCTGCTCGTTCGCCGGCGGTGCCGCCGCGGTAGCGGAGCTGCCAGAGGTCGCCGGCGGCACCCCACAGGCCCCGGCGATCGTGGCCACGAGCAGGAGGCACGCGGCTCTGCCCATCGCTATCCGTACAACCCGGGCCGCGGCGGGTTCCCTTAGCGGAATGACTCCGCGATGCGGAGCGCCTCCTCGCGGGAGACCTGCGCCTCCAGACGGAACGTCACACCGTCCTGCTCCCAGAGCAGCGTGTTGCCCGCGAGACGCAGCGTGTCGTTCCAGACGTTGCCGGCTTCGTCGCGATAGAAGAAGAGGTGCGGCTCGCCTTCGATCCAGAAGCCCCTGCCGCCACTCACGGTCACGTCCTCGATCCGCGTGCCGGCCGCTGCGACCTTCCCGAACAGCGTCTCGTCGATGCGGCCGCGGAACTCGACGACCAGCGCGCTCACGCCCGCCTCGCGCGAGACCGGGATGCCGGCCCGGCTGCTGTACACGAGAGTGACGACGTCGTGTGTCCCGTTCGGGCTCTTGCCGCGATACACCTCGTCCGGCGCGCCCAGACGCGGATCGGCGGGCACACGGAGCGTGAAGTCGGAGACCCGGCGCGCCTCGTCCAGCGTGACGCGTGTGCCGGCGAAGGTCGCGCGCGGGACTGCGGTCGCGGTGGGGGTGACGATCGCGGGCGCCTGGAAGATCACGATGCCGCGGAGCCGCAGGAACTCCGTGGCCACCGCGCGCGCGTCGGGAACGGCGACGAGGATCGCCACCGCGAGGACGGCGATCGTGGCGAGGACGGGCACGAACGCATATCGCGGTGACCGCAGCGCATCCCACCATCTGCCCGCGCGCGGCTCGCGCAGCCGTGCGCGTACCGCGTCCGCGAGACGCGTCGGACGCGGGTACGCGAGCCGCTCGCCGAGATCGGCGAGGGTCGACTCGAGCTCGCGCTCGTCCATGGGCTTACGCGTCATGCGGCTGGTCCCCTTCCATCGCGGCTCGCAGCCGCGCGATCGCGCGCGAGAGGCGTGACTTCACCGTACCTCGGGCCACGCCGAGCGCCTCCGCCATCTCTACCTCGGAAAGCTCGAAGAAGTAGCGGTACGCGATCACCAGGCGGTCCTCCTCGCGCATCCGGCGGAGCGCGTCGAGCACCACCTCGCGGCGCTCGCGAGCGAGGGCCGACGCCTCGGGTGACAGGGCCGTGTCGCCCGAGGCGCGGTCCTCGACGACGCTGAGTCCGACCGTCGGCCGCCGGCCGGCCGCCTTGCGGCGGTTGATGGCCTCGTTCGCGACGATCCGGAGCAGCCAGGGGCGGAAGGGAGCGCCGGCACGGAAGCGACCAAGCGCGTAGTACGCCTTCACGAACGCGTCCTGAGCCACATCCTCGGCGTCGGCGGTCGTCCCGGTGATCACGTACGCGGTCCGCGCCGCGATCGCCTGATAACGCGTCACAAGCTCCGCGTAGGCGTCCTGATCGCCATTCCTCGAGCGTTCCACCAGTACGGCATCCTCCGTCGGCCGGCCCTCCACGGAGTCGGTTCTTACCCTCCTTACAGCGGTCACGGCGCCCGGTTCCCTGCCTAGACCCTGACCAGCTCTTGCAGCAAGCGGTAGCGGGCGGCGACGTCGTCGGGTGTGGCGGCCTCGATACCGTCCACGCTGAAGCTCTCGACGGCGAACGAGGCGCAGACGGTGCCGTGGAGCGTCGCCCGGCGCAGCGCACGGTCGTCGATCGAGCCGGACTCGGCCAGATGGCCGAGGAAGCCACCGGCGAAGCTGTCCCCCGCCCCGGTCGGGTCGACGACCTCGTCGAACGGGAACGCCGGCGACCAGAACGAGAAGGACCGCGTGAAGAGCACCGATCCGTACTCACCCCGCTTCACGACCACCGCGCGCGGGCCGAGCCCGAGGATCTGCCGTGCGGCCTTCGGAACGCTGACGGTGTCGCAGAGCTGGCGCGCCTCGGTCTCGTTCACGCTCACGATGTCGACGTGCGAGATCACCTCCAGCAGCGCCTCGCGCTTGTGATCGATCCAGTAGTTCATCGTGTCAAGGGCGATGGCCTTGGGCGCGCGAACGCTGCGCAGCGTCGCGAGCTGGATCTCCGGGTCGATGTTCGCGAGGAACACGAACTGGCTGTCGGCGAAGGACTCGGGCACGCGCGGCTCCCAATCGGCGAAGACGCCGAGGTCGGTGTTGATCGTCTCGGCGGTGTTCATCGCGTAGTCGTAGCGGCCGAGCCAGCGGAACGATCCTCCAGGCCTCCGTTCGAGGCCCGCAAGGTCGACGCCGCGCGTTCGCAGACGCGCCACATCCTCCTCGCGGAAATCGTCGCCGATGACGCCGACGAGCCGCACCGGCGCGTACAGCCGCGCCGCGATCGCGAAGTAGGATGCGGCGCCACCGAGCACGCCCGTGCGACGCTCGACCGGCGTCTGGACGTCGTCGTACGCGAGCGAGCCGACGACGAGGATGTTCGACATCTACGGCGCGGGCGCCAGAAGCGCACCAACGATCGTGAGCAGGGCGAAGCTCGCGGCGACACCGAGCGCGAGCCAGTCGAGCTCCGTCATGCGTTCCTCCACCGGCGGACCGGGACGCGACCGCCAGTATCCGTTGAGCGCGTGCTGCCCGTAGAGCACGACCGCGGTGCCGGCCGCGAGCTCGATCGCGTCGAGCGCCATGAAGATCGGTTCGGTCGAGTAGTGCGTGAACGTGAGCCACCAGATCCCGGTGCCGATCGCACCGGTCAGCGCGTCGACACCGTGCGCCGGATCGACCTTGCGCCGGAGCGCGTCCAGAAGCGCGAAATGGCGGTACGCCTGCCAGATCCCATAGACGGGCACGAAGATGGACAGGGCGTGTCCGACCGGCGACATCCCCGGGTCATCGGTCCCGCGTGCGAGCGGCGTCGTCGCGGCATCGCTCGTCTCGCGCTTGAGCTCGGCCCACACCAGCCCGTACCAGATGGGGATGTACGCGCCGAGCGAGAGCGCGCTGAGAGCGGCGACGAGCCACAGCGGCCGGCGCCGGGGCTGCGGTGTGACCAGCGTGCTGTTCAGATGGCTCCGTCGCGGCGCAGCGCCGCGATCTCCTCCTTCGCGTAACCAAGCTCGCCGAGGATCTCATCGGTGTGCTCCCCCAGCTCCGGCGGATGGCGTCGCACCGACGGCGGCGTTCCCGAGAGGCGGACCGGGATGCCCGGAGCCCGCACGCGGCCGGCAACAGGATGATCGATCTCCGCGATGAGCCCGAGGTGTCGCACGACCGGATCCGCGAACACCTCGTCGAGCGCGTTGATCGGCCCGACCGGCACGTTGGCTTCGCGCAGGCGCCGGACCACTTCCAGCTTCGTGAGGCCACGGATCCGTCGTTCGATGATCGGGACGATCTCCTTGCGATGCGCGACACGGCGCGGGTTGTCGGTGAAGCGATCATCCTCGAGCAGCTCCTCGAGCTCGAGCGCGCGACAGAAGCGTTCGAACAGCGCGTTATTGGCCACACCCACGTTCACATGGCCATCGCTCGCGCGGAAGGTCTGGTAGGGAACGATGGAGGCATGGACGTTGCCCTCGGGATGCGGGACCGTGCCGTCCGCGAAATAACGTGCGGCCTGGCGGGAGAGCAGCGCGATCTGGCCGCCGATCATCGTCGCATCGATGACCTGCCCTTCGCCGTCCCGCTCCCGCGCACGCAGGGCGGCCGCGATCGCGAACGCCGCGAACATGCCGGCGACGATGTCGGCCTGCGGGACGCCGACCATCACGGGGTCGCTGCCGGGCTCGCCGGTGAGGCTCATGATCCCGCCCATCCCCTGCACGATGAGGTCATACGCGGGCCACGCGCGTCCGGGACCGTCCTGCCCGAAGCCGCTGATGTGGCACAGGATCGCCCGCGGATTGATCGCGCGCACGCGGTCGTCCGGGAAGCCAAGCCGCGCGAGCGTTCCCGGGCTGAAGTTCTCGACGACGACATCGCAACGCTCGATGAGCCGCTCGAGGACGCGCTTGCCATCCGCGTTCTTCAGGTCGACCGTCACGCTGCGCTTGTTGCGATTGATCGAGAGGTAGTACGCCGAGATCCCTTTGATGCTGGGCGGCGACCACTCGCGCGTCTCGTCACCCGTGCCGGGCATCTCGACCTTGATCACGTCCGCGCCGTGATCGCCGAGCATGAGCGTGCAGTACGGTCCGGCGAGCGCGCGCGTGAGGTCGAGGACACGGATGCCGTCGAGCGCGCCTGCTGGCCCCGTCACGCGCGGAGAGTACCGTTGGTGCGATGGCGGAGCTGCTTCCGCTCTTCCCGCTGACGACCGTGCTCTTTCCGGAGATGCTCCTGCCGCTGCACATCTTCGAGCCGCGCTACCGACTGCTGGTGAAGCGCTGCATGGACCAGGACCGCCCGTTCGGCGTCGTGCTCATCCGGTCCGGACCCGAGGTGGGCGCGGGCGTCGAGCCGTACGCGATCGGGACCGAGGCGAAGATCATGGCGTTCTCTCCGCTCTCGGACGGTCGCTCGTACATCGTCGTGCGTGGTGCCCGCCGCTTCGCGCTGGAGCAGGCGATCCCCGACGCGGAGCCGTACCTCGTCGGGCGCATTCGCTATCTCGACGAGCACGAGGGCGACGGCACGCCCGAGCGCGCGGCCGTCGCGATCGAAGCCTATGGCCAGTATCTGGTGGCGGTCATGGCCGTCACCGACGACGAGCGGGGCGACCGCGCGATCGTCGACGAGCTCCGGGCGATCCCGCCGCGCGAGGCCGCATACCGCATCGCCGCCAGCCTCGCCGTCGACGCGAGCGAGCGGCAGCGACTGCTCGAGCTGCCGACCGACGCGGAGCGTTTGGAATCGGAGCGGAGTCTCCTCGAGCGCGAGACCACGCTGCTCCGAGACCTGCTCGTGCGCCTCCGAGCGCACGGCGAGGGTCGGATCACGCTGAACTAACCGAGCCCGTCGGCGAAGCGCACCACTCCGTCGGTGATCGTCGCGCGCACGCGGGCGTCCAGCAGCTCGTCCCCAGAGCACCGCGCCAGATCGCGGTCGACGACGGTCGCGTCGCAGCGCATGCCGACGCGCAGGGTCCCGGTCACGCGCTCGCTCGCCATCGCGTACGCCGGGCCGGCGGCATACCCCGCGAGCGCCTCGTCCAGCGTGAGCCGCTGCTCGGGACGCCAAGCGTCGTCGTCGCGCGGCCGACGCCGTGTCACGGCGGCGTGGATGCCGAGCAGCGGGTCGATCGGCTCGACCGGCGCGTCCGAGCCGAAGGCGAGCACGGCGCCGGTGCGGCGCAGCGTGCGCCACGGATACGCGCGCGCGACGCGCGTCGGCCCCCAGTACCGATCGGCGAGGTCGCGGTCGCTCGTCGCGTGGATCGGCTGCATCGACGCGACGATCCCGAGTGTGCCGAAACGCGAGAGATCGTCTGCACGCACGAGCTGGACGTGCTCGATCTTCTGTCTGAGGTTCGGAGCCGTCGCGCGCGTCGGCTCGATGGCGTCGAGCGCGGTCCGCACCGCGCGGTCGCCGATGGCGTGGATGGCGACGGCGATCCCCGACGCAGCCGCGGCGGCGACGTCGTGCGCGAGCCGATCCGGTTCGATGGTGAGGATGCCGCGGTCGTGCGATCCCTCGTAGGGCTCCTCGAGGGCGGCCGTTTGGGAGCCGAGCGCGCCGTCGGTGAAGATCTTGAGGTGGCCGGTGCGAAGCCACTCGTCGCCATCACCGGTCCGCATGCCGTGCTCGAGCGCGTCCGCGAGGCGTGCATGCGGGATCCCCATGTGGACGCGTAGGCGAAGCTCGCCTGCGTCGCGCATGCGCGCGAGCACGGCGAGCGGCGAGTGGCCCATGAACTGATCGAGGTCCTCGAGACCGGTGATGCCGCGGCGCCACGCTTCCGTCTGCCCGCGACGCGCGTCCACGAGCATCTCGTCCTCCGTCGGGGGCGGGATCACCGCATCGGCAAGACGATTCGCGTTCTCCTGGAGCACGCCGGTCGGCTCGCCGCGGTCATCGCGGAAGATCGCGCCGCCCTCGGGTAGGGCCGTGTCACGGGTGATCCCGGCGCGCGCGATGGCGGCGCTGTTCAGCCAGCGCGAGTGGCCGTCGCGACTCCGCAGCGCCGCCGGGTGATCGCCGGTGACGCGATCCAGATCGACCGCCGTCGGCCAGCGGCCCCAGTTGTTCTTGTCGAAACGGCCGCCAAGGATCCACGCGCCGTCGGGGACGCCGCGGGCATACGACGCGATGCGGTCCAGGGCCTCCTCCAGCGTGGCCGTATCAGATACGTCGAGCCGCGCCATCTGCTGCGCCCACCACACGAAGTGCACGTGGGCGTCGAACCAGCCAGGGACCATGAGCCCGCCCCGTAGATCCACCGACTCGGCGCGCCCCGCCTCGCGGCGCACCTCCTCGCGGCGTCCGACGGCGGCCACACGTCTATCGCGCGTCAGGAGCGCTTCGGCGCTCGTCCCGTCGCCGACGTGGATCCGGCCGCCTTCGAAGAGCGTCGCGCTCATCAGCGGAACCCCGCCTGGCCGCGCAGCGGTACGAATCTCACCGGTCCGTGCCGCTGCTCGCGGCCCCGTGCGTCGCGCACCACGAGCTCCTGCACGTCGAGATCCCCGACGGGGGCGACGACGAGGCCGTCGGGCGTGAGCTGCTGCATGAGTGCGGATGCGATCGCCGGGGTGGCCGCGGTGATGAGGATGCGGTCATATGGCGCCTCGGGCGGGTAGCCGAGCGACGCGTCAGCATTGATCACCCGAACGTTCGCGTAGCCAAGACGCTCCAGAACGTCACGCGCGGCGTCGGCCAGCGAAGCGTGGCGCTCGATCGAGATGACTTCCCGCACCAGCTCCGCAAGCACCGCGGCCTGATAGCCGGAGCCCGTACCGACCTCGAGTACGCGGTGCTCGGGCCGCGTGGCGAGCAGCTCGGTCATGCGCGCGACGACATATGGCTGTGAGATCGTCTGGCCTTCCGCGATGGACAGGGCGTGATCGCCGTAGGCGACGTCGCGATCGGCGGACGCCACAAACTCTTCTCGTGGCACGCGTGCCATCGCCTCGACGACGCGGCGATCGCGCACGCCGAAGCGCTCGAGCAGCCGCACCATCTCCGCACGTCTCCGCGGGGTGTCCATCGACACATGATGCGTCGCACCCGCACGGGAGTTCTCGGGCAAGCCCCGGTGGCTAGCCCTTCTCGATCGGCACTCCGATGAGGCTGCCCCACTCCGTCCACGACCCGTCGTAGTTGCGCACGCGTTCGTGGCCGAGGAGGTAGCGCAACACGAACCAGGTGTGCGCGCTGCGCTCGCCGATGCGGCAGTAGGCGATGGTCTCCGTGCCGCGGGCGAGTCCCTTTCCCTCGTAGATCGTCTTCAGCTCATCGGCGCTCTTGAAGCGCCCGTCCTCGGCGACCGCCGTCGCCCACGGCACGTTCTGCGCGCCGGGGATGTGACCGCCGCGCTGGGCGCCCTCCTGCGGAAGGTTCTCCGGCGCGAGAAGCTCGCCCGCGTATTCCTTCGGCGACCGCACGTCGATGATCTTCGTGCCGTTCCCGGTCACCTTCTCGAGCACGTAGTCGCGCAGCGCCCGGACCGACGCGTCGGGTCCTTGCGCGCGGTATTCGCTCCGCTGGAACGTCGGCAGCTCGGTGGTGAGCGACTTGCCTTCGGCGACCCATTTCGCGCGACCACCGTTCACGAGCCGCACGTCTTTGTGGCCGTAGTACTTCAGCAGCCACAAGAACCACGCAGCGAACCAGTTGTTGTTGTCGCCGTAGACAACGATGGTCGTGTCCTTCGTGACGCCGTTCTTCGACAGGAACTCCTCGAGCTGTCGCTTGTCGAGGAGATCGCGCACGGGCTGTTGCTGCAGGTCGCTCTTCCAGTTCACGCCGATCGCGCCCGCCACGTGGCCCTGCTCGTACGACGACGTGTCTACGTCGACCTCGAAGACGCGCACGTTCGGATCCTTCGCATGCTCGGAGAGCCAATTCGTGTCGACGAGCGTCTCGGGATGCGCGTACTCGGTCATAGCGTCACCTCCATGGAATGTGTCAGCCGCTGTGCGGACTGGCGTCCGCGGCCGCGTTCGCGGCCTAGAGACAGGAGCAGTCGGTGAAAGCGCGGAACGTCATGACGCTCACGGTCTAGCAGTGCGCTCGGCCGCGGACAAGGAAGTGTGTGCGGAGCGCACGCCGAGCCACGGCCGGACCACCGCGGGCAGCTCGGTGAGATCGGTCACCACGGCATCGGGTGTGACGTCCACCTTGGCCTGCTCCTGATCGGTGCGCCGCCAGATCGCACGCAGTCCCAGGCGTTTGGCGCCGAGGACGTCGGCGCCGAGCTGGTCACCGACCATGAACGCCTCCTCCGGTCGCGCGCCGGCGATCGCGAGCGCGCGGTCGAAGATCGCCCGATGTGGCTTCTGCCAGCCGACACTGTGGGAGCTCGCCACGCCATCGATGACATCCGCAAGCCCGAACCGACGCCAGTCCTCCCAGACCTCGTCGTCACCGCGCGACAGCGTGTTCGTCACGAGCACGACGCGCAGGCCGTTGGAGTGGCACCAGCGCACCGCGGTGAACGCGCCCGGCACCGGCGTCGACACGAGGTCCAGCGGCACGGTCATCGCGACACGCAGGCGCTCGAGATCGACGTCGTCGGTGCCGACGGCCGCGTTGCGGAACCATTCCGCGTACCAGCGAAGCGTTTCCTGGCGTAGCGCGTCTTCGACCCGATCGTCCTCGGCGCCTTCGAGGTGCGTCGGGATCATCTGCCAATCGGTCGGTGCGCTCGGTCCGATGCTCGC
>JBKPCZ010000132.1:0-4294 GCA_046727665.1 Chloroflexota bacterium | reverse complement strand
TACGACGCGAATGAAAAGGTCTGGACCCAGGCGAGCGGCGAGTTCATGGAGAGCCCGGCCTTCGCGCAGTGGCAGGGTCGCATGCTCGAGACGTTCCTGGCGTTCCAGAAGACGTGGAAGGACAGCGCGACCGCGCAGCTCCAGGCCGCGAACATCCCGACGCGCGACGACATCGCACGGCTCGGCGAGCTCATCCTCGGGCTCGAGGAGAAGGTGGATCAGCTCGCCGACCGCCTCAGCGCACGCGATCGTCGACCGCCGCCGCCGCCTCCACCACGGACTCGCGCCAAGCCGAAGAAGCCGACCTCGCGGCGCGCGCGCTGATGCTCGACCTCACGCACGTCATCGCGACCGCGCGTGAAGCGCCGGTCGGCCTCACGCCGAAGACCGTCGTGTGGCGCAAGAACAAGGCGCGCCTGTACCGCTACACGCGGACAACGCCGGCGACGCGGCGCACGCCGGTCTTCCTGTGCCTGCCGCTCATCAATCGCGCGTACATCCTCGACCTGCGTCCGGGCGCGAGCTTCGTCGAGTACCTCCTGGGTGAGGGCCACGACGTGTTCCTCCTCGACTGGGGCACGTGGGGCCCGGAAGACCGAGGCGTCGACCTCACGGCTCTCGTCACCCGCTACATCCCGCGCGCGCTGCGCGAGGCTTCGCGCGATGCGGGCGCGCCGGTGACGCTGCTCGGCTACTGCATCGGCGGAGCGCTGGCCGTGTGCTACCTCGCACTCCATCCTCAGGACCCGGTGAAGAACCTGGTCCTGTTCACCGCGCCCATCGATTTCGCCGACGCGGGCAAATTCGGGAAGTGGACCGCGCGGGGCGTGTTCCCGATCGAGAAGATGCGTGACACGTTCGACACGGTGCCGGGCGAGCTCGTCGGCCTCGGCGCGAACCTGCTCAATCCGGTGTCGTCGTATCTCGGAACGTACCTCCAGCTCGCGGAGCGCATGCGCGAGCCCGGCTTCGATCCGCGCGCGTGGCAGTCGATGTACCGCTGGGTCAACGAGGGGACGCCCTTCCCGAGCGCCGCGTACTACCAGTGGATCACCGAGTTCTATCAGGAGAACAAGCTCGTCCGCGATCGTCTGTCCATGGATGGACGGCCGGTGCGCCTCGGCGCCATCCGCGTGCCGGCGCTGAACGTGGCCGCGACGGCAGACACGATCGCCCCGCGCCCGACGACCGCGGCGGTCCTCGCGAAGATCGGGAGCGCCGATCGCGAAGAGCTTCTCGTGAAGGGCGGTCATGTTGGGATCGTCGTGGGGCGGACCGCCAAGCAGGATCTGTGGCCGAAAGTCGGGGACTGGCTGCGCCGCCACGACGGCTGACGCCCCTCCACCGATGCCTGACATCGCCCTACGCCGCCTGCGGCTATCGTTCGGAACGTGACCGGCCTTCTCCTCGTCAGCTCCGCTCTTGTCGCATTCCTTGTTTCCGCCGCCATCACACCGATCGTGGGCAGGCTCGCCGAACGCTTCGGTCTGCTCGACATGCCGGGCGGGCGCCGCAACCATCCGCGGCCGCTCCCGCGCCCCGGCGGTCTCGCGATCGCGATCGCGTTCGGAGTCACGATCTTCGCGTTCTGGGTGATCGACAGGGTGCTCGGCCATCCATTCCTCATCCCCGAGGAGGTGCGCTCGTCGCGCTTCACGCTGACGGCGCTCGCGGCGCTCCTCGGGATGACGCTCGGCCTGATCGACGACGTGTTCGAGCTCCGCGCGCGCTGGCAGTTCCTCGGTCTTCTCGTGGTCGCGGCGGTCATCGTCGCGGCCGGGCTGCGTATCGACTTCGTCAACGACCCGTTCGGGGACGGCCTCATCGAGATCGCTGGTGTCGTCGCGATCGGCTTCACGGTCTTCTGGATCGTGGGGATGAACGTCGCCCTCAACTTCATCGACGGGCTGGACGGACTCGCGGCGGGCGTCGCCGCGATCGCCGCGCTCACGCTCGGCGCGCTGGCGCTGCTGCCCCAGATCAACGAGCCGTTCGTCGCGTGGATGGCGTTCGCTCTCGCGGGCGCGACCGGCGGCTTCCTCCTGTTCAACTTCCATCCGGCGCGTCTCTTCCTGGGGACGACCGGCGTGACCTTCGTCGGAACGATGCTCGCGGTGCTGTCGATCTTCGGTACCGCGAAGGTGGCCGCGGCGCTGCTCGTCCTCGGCGTGCCGATCATCGACACCTTCTACGTTCTCGTCCGCCGGATGGCGCAGGGCCAGCCGCCCTTTGCGCCTGACCGCGGACACTTCCACCACCGCCTGCTCGACGTCGGTCTCTCGCACGCGCACGCGGTGGTGCTCATCTACGGCGTGACGATCGTCCTCGGCGTCCTCGCGTTCGTCACGAGCGGTCGCACTCAGGTCATCTCGTTCCTCGGGCTCGTCGTGCTGTTCGGAGTCACCGTTGTCGCGCTCGCGCAGCGTGCGCCGACAGCGAAAGAGTTGGATCCGTCCCTTTACGCCGAGGAGGCCGACCGCTTCTAACGCGGGCGCTCGCGTGCGTCGCGTGCCGCGCCACGCCGGCTGGGCGGCACGCCTCGAGCGAGCATCTGCGCCCAGCCGGCCCGAACGACGCGCGCGCCATGGTCAGCGGGCCGGCGTAGCCAGCCGCGAGCGAGAGGCGTGACCGCCCGGCCGTCGTAGGTCGCCCCGGCGCCGGCGACGCGCCGAGCGCGCAATATTTCGCTGTGGCGAAGAAGCTGCTCATCGGCACGTGCTCATGGACGGATCCAACTCTCTTGGAGTCGGGGTGGTATCCCGATGCGATCGCGAAGAAGCCGGATGAGCGACTCCGTTATTACGCCGATCGCTTCTCGCTGGTCGAGAACGACGCGTCCTACTACGCGCTTCCCGATCAGAAGCAGGCGCAGCTGTGGGTCGAGCGCACGCCGGAAGACTTCACGATGAACTTCAAAGCCTTCGCGACCATCACGACGCATCCGACCGATCCCAAGCGTCTGCCCAAGGAGCTGCGCGAATCGTTGCCGGAAGAGATCCGCGCGAAGAAGCGCGTGTATCCGAAGGATCTCTCGAAGGAGATCATCGACGAGATCCACGCGCGCTTCTGGGTCGCGCTCGAGCCGCTTCGCAAGGCGAAGAAGCTCGGCGCGATCCTGCTGCAGTATCCGGACTGGTTCACGATCTCCTGGCGGAACAAGGCTGAGATCGTCCGCGCGCGCGAGCTCCTGCCGGACGACAGGCTCGCCGTGGAGTTCCGCAACGGCCTGTGGATGGAGGAGCGCAACCGCGACGAGACGCTCGCCTTCCTGCGCGACAACGGACTCAGCTATGTCGCGGTCGACGAGCCGCAGGGCTTTCCCTCGAGCATCCCCCCGGTCGACGCCGTGACCGCGCCGCTCGCGGTCGTCCGCTTCCACGGGCGCAACGCGGAGAACTGGAAGAAGCCCGGCCTCAGCGCAGCGGAGCGCTTCGATTACTCCTATAAGAAGAACGAGCTCGAGGAATGGCTACCGAAGATCAAGCGGATGGAAGAGGCGTCCGAGGAGATCCACCTGCTGATGAACAACTGCTACGGCGACAAGGCGGTGAACAACGCGCGCGATCTTTCGGAGCTGCTCGCCCGGCGCTAGACCGACCGTGCGGAGCGCCGAGCGCATGAGCGCGGTACCGTAGCCCTCGGTGCCGAACCGGCCACTTTCCGACTTCCACCCACGCGAACGGCTCGCGAACGTGCCGCACACCACACGCCGCTTCGCCTGCCGCTCCGCGCTCGCCCTCTCGCCGGACGCGCGCACGCTCGCGGTCGTCTCCGACCAGGGAGCCGGCACGTACGAGGCGTGGACCCTCCCCGCGACCGGCGGCAGCGCCCAGCGCGCGGTGACCGTTCCCGACCACGCGGTGCGCAGTCTCTGCTGGAGCGCCAGCGGCGAGCTGCTCGCAGCCGCGGACCGCGGTGGCACCGAGCTCCACCAGCTGTACGTGCGCCATCCCGATGGGCCCGTCGCTCCGGTATCCGTCGATCCGGCGGGCAAGGTCCAGCGCCTGCTGTCGTGGAACGCGGCGTCGCCCGACGGGCGGCGCGTCGCGTTCTCGAGCAACGCGCGCGCCGCCACGGACATGGACATCGTCATCGCGGATCTCGACACCGGATCAGAGCGTGAGCTTCTCACCGGTGCGGCGTGGCACGTCGCGGGCGGATGGTCGCCCGACGGCGCTCAGCTCCTGGTCATGCGCGTGCTCGACAACACGACGCAGCAGCTGCTGAGCGTGGACCCGCGCAGCGGCGCCGCGCGCGAGATCACGCCCCATGCGGAGAACGTCCAGCACATCCC
>JBKPCZ010000131.1:0-5606 GCA_046727665.1 Chloroflexota bacterium | reverse complement strand
CAGCGTCAGATGTGTATAAGAGACAGTCCTCGTCGCGCTCGTCGGCGGGGTGCTCCTGCACGTCGGGACGAACGTGACGAACGAGATCTACGACGTCCGCAAGGGCGTCGACACCATCGTCTCGCCGCGCGCGAGCCACGCGATCGTGAAGGGGCGTATCACGGACCGCGAGGCGTACGTGCTCGCGATCGCTGCCTTCGCGGCCGCCTTCGTCCTTGGCATCTATCTCGTCTCGGTGCGCGGATGGCCGATCGTCGCGCTCGGTCTGGCGGGTCTCGTCGGCGGCTACACGTACACCGCCCCCCCGTTCCAGTACAAGTTCGGGTCGTTCGGGATCCCGCTCGTGTTCCTGCTCCTCGGCCCGCTCGCGGTCACCGGCTCCTATTACGCGATCACGGGGACGATCGACTGGAGCGCGCTGGCGGTCAGCGTCCCGGTGGGATTCCTGGTCGCCGCGATCCTGCACGGCAACGAGTGGCGCGACATCAGCGAGGACGCGCGCGCCGGCGCAAAGACGTTCTCCGTGAGGATGGGCCGCAACGCGGCCCACTGGCTGTACGTCACGCTCGTCGTCGGCGCGTACATCGCGCTCACCCTCGCGGTGCTCGCGGAGCTGCTCCCGACCTGGAGCCTCCTTGCGATGCTCTCGCTGCCACTGCTCGTGCGTCAGATCCGCAGCGCGGAGTTCGGCGCGAGCGGTCAGCAGCGCGCGATCGCGATGATCGACCTGCAGACGGCCCAGCTCCACGCCGCGTTCGGCTACCTCATGGTCGCGGGGCTCATCATCGCCGCCATCGCCGCCACTCGTTGAAGCCGGTCACCGCCATCGCGCTCGCGATGGCGTTCGGGCTGTTCGGGCTGACGTTCCGCGGACCGCGCGCCAGGTTCTGGGAGCGCATGACGCTGACCGGTCTCGTGCTCGGCAACATGGCGCTCGCGAACGACGCCGAGCTGCGCCGCGTGAGGTTCCGCGAGCGCGACGTCGCCCTCGGGCTCCTTTCGGCTGCCGGCCTCTACGGCATCTTCAGGATCGGCGACCGCACGGCACGCTTGGTCATGCCGAGAGGCGCGCAGGAGATCGGTGACATCTACGCGCTGCGCTCGCTGCGGCCGCAGAGCGAGATCGCAACACGGCTCGCTGCGATCATCGGCCCGGCCGAAGAGCTCTTCTGGCGCGGGTTCGTGCAGAAGCGCATCGGCGCTCCGGGCGCGGCGGTCGCGTACGGCGGCGCTCATCTCGTGACCGGGAACGCCACGCTGATCGGGGCCGCGACCGTCGCCGGGATCTACTGGGGGCTACTCCGCGCGCTCGGCATGAGCATGCCGGCGCTCATCACCAGCCACGTCGCCTGGGATATCTGGATCTTCCTTCTCGCGCCGACGGACCCGCAGTCCTCGGTGGTGTCGAGTGCGGAGCCGGAAGTCCCACCCGTACCCCAAGCGGCCGCGCCAGCGGCGGCAAAGCCACGAGCCAAGCGAAAGCCGCGTCAGCCCCGCGCCTGACCCGGCCGCAGAAGACCGGCGCTATCTGTTCGGGTTCTGGTCGCGAAGCCGTTCGGCCAGGCGCTTCGCGCAGCAGGCGCAGTGCGGATCAGGCCACACGAGCCAGACCACGAGCGCGAGCCAGCCGGCGAAGAGGCCGATGCTGAAAGCCATATCGGCCGATAAGTACATGCCGCGGAGATACGCAAGACGCGGGCCAGCGCGGAAATCCGCCCACGATCAGGTAACGGTGCCCCTTGCGGCGCCGCTGTTCGCCGCAGCCATCGCCTCGCCGAGCGAGAAGCGGCCGAGATAGAGCGCGCGCCCGACGATGACGCCGCGGATGCCACGGTGACGCAGCCTCGCGATCGCCTTGATGTCGTCGATCGAGCCGACGCCACCGGAATAGATGACGTCGCCACCGAACGCCCGCGCGACGGCCTCGAGGTTCGCGATGTCCGGGCCCTGCAGCGTCCCGTCCACCGAGACGTTCGTGTAGACGACCGCCGGCACGCCGGTGACGGCAAGCTTCTGCATGAGGTCCACCGCGCGCGTGTCGCTCGTCTCCGTCCAGCCGGCCGTCATCACCATCCCGTTACGCGCATCGACGGCGACGGCCATGCCGTCGGCGTGCCGGTCGACGAGGCGGCCGATCAGCTCCGGATCTTCGATGGCCGCGGTGCCGACGATGATGCGGGACGCGCCGGCCTCGGCGAACTGCTCGGCGGTGTCGAAGTCGCGGATGCCACCACCCGCCTGGATCTTCACCGTGAACCGGTTCGCGATCTGACGGATGGCATCGAGGTTGGCGGGCTCGCCGGTCCGCGCGCCGTCGATATCGACGATGTGCAGCCACTCCGCCCCTTCGTGCACGAGACGCTTCGCGGCCTCAAGCGGCGACGGCGCGACCTGCTCGACGGTGGAGAAGTCGCCGCGCGTCATGCGCACGACGCGCCCGCCGTAGATGTCGATCGCGGGATAGACGATCATGGCGCGATGGTACGGGCGGCGCGTATCGCGTGACGGAGCAGCTCGAGCGCGCGATCCACATCCGCCGCGTTGCGCACGCGAACGAGGATCCAGTCGTAGCCGGGACCACGCAGGTCGATGCGGGCGTCGCTGCGGAGCTCGTCCCGGAGCTCGCGAACCACCGGCCGCGTCAGCCGGACATCGACCTGGCCGTTGTGGCAGTGCGCGATCTCGCGCGCGCCGAGCCAGAGTGCATCGGTGTGCCCGCGGCCGCGGAAACGCGACGGCCGCCGTCGCAGCCCGCGCAGGCGCTCGCCGCGTGCCATGAACTCCTCGAGCACGCGGCGATGGTATGGCCCGCTATATCGCTAGATCGACAGCAGCCTCTCGAAGAAGGAACGGTATCGCCGAAGCGCTACACGCAGATCCTCGGTCGAGACCTCCTGATCGCGTCCCCACTGCGTCTCGAGCGCCGATCGCTCGGCCGCGAACAGCGACGACAGGTCGCGGATCACCTCCTCGACGAGCGAGTCGGCCGCTTTCACGGCCTCGCGTGGATCGTCGACGAAGCGCGTCTGGACGTCGCTCCAGCGCGTGCGGAGATCGGACGCGCGGTCATGCTCGAAAAGGCTCGCGCGCGTTTCAGCTTCTCGCCCATCCCTCGGGGTCGCGATGGGTTCAGCCGTCGCCCCGAGCGGTTCATCCTTCGCGACGACGGGTTCCTTCGCGACGACCGCATCAGCCTTCTCGACGACCGGTTCATCCGTCTCGACGATCCGTTCGTCCGTTGGCGCGACCGCTTCATCTGTCGCCATTGGTTCAGCGGCGACCTTCTGATCCTTTGGAACGACCCGAGGGACGGCGGTATCGCGAGACTCATCGCGCTCGTCGCGAGCGTTGTCGCGTACCGTCTTCTCCGCGCTATCGACCTGCTCCTCACGTACCTCGACGTCTTCGATATCTTTGCTCATCGCACCGTCTCCTCTCGCTCCTCCACTCGCTCCTCCGTCCGAGCGCGCGGCGGCGCGATCAGCTCCTCGAAGAGGGAGCGGTAGTGCACCATCGCTCGGCGCAGGTCTTCCGTGCTGGCGTCGGACCCGCGTCCGGCGATCTCGTGCGCCGTCCGGTAATCGGTGACGACAGCGGGATGGTCGACCGAGACGTCGGCGGCGCGCTGCTCGAAGTCACCGACCGGATACCCGCAGGCGACCATCGCCTCGCCAATGACCGTGTCCGCGTCGGCGACCGCCCCAGGGGGATCGTCCACGAAGCGCTCCTGCACCTTGCGCCACCGGGCGATGAACTGCTCCCGCCCCGCGGGCGCCAGCGGATGGATGTCGAGCTTCTTTACGCGCGCTTCGCGCTCGCTGAGCACGCGCTCCGCTTCGCGCTGATCGCCCTTTTCCGATACGACGTGCTCGTATTCGCTGCCGAAGTGTTCCCGAAGCTTGCGGCGGCGCCGCTGCTCGTACGCGTACCAGAGTCCCACCGCGAGCACGAGCACGACGGCCACTGCCACGACCAAGATCAGAGTCGTCTGGTCCATTTCATGCCTCCGTTGCCGCGTTCCTGTCAGCCAGCGAGCACAGGGCATGCCGCGTGCACGTGCGCCTAGGCGATCGGAGCGCCCCCCAGCGCCGCAACAAGACGCCGGACCGATGCCTGTACTCCATGCCGCTCGGCCAACCCGGCGAGCTTCGTGGCATCTCGCGGCGCGGCAGGCAGGGAACCGTCACCCGTTACATCGATCGAACAGTCGAGCACGGGGCCCACCACACGACGCGCTGCGACGAGGTAGTCCTTCGACGCGTTGAGCTTCGCGCGGATCGTCGCCGAGAGGTCCTTCGCGGCGAGGATCGCGTCGAGCGAGCCGTATCTCGCGAGCAGCTGCGACGCGGTCTTCTCGCCGATGCCACGCACGCCGGGGAGTCCGTCCGACGGATCGCCGCGCAGGATCGCGTAGTCGAGATAGCGGTCGCCGGGGATGCCGTACTTCGTGTGGATCCACGCCTGGTCGACGGTCGCCAGCTCGGTGACGCCGCGGAGCGTGAAGAGCACCCGGATGCGCGGATCGCGCACGAGCGTGTACAGGTCGCGGTCGCCGCTCACGATCTCGATGGGCCCCTCGATCCGCGTGGTCAGCGTCGCGATCACATCCTCAGCCTCGCACTCGCTGGCGTTCGCGATGGTGATGCCGACGGTGCGCATGATCTCGGCGATGACCAGGAGCTGCGGCTCGACCTCGTCCGGCGGATCTTCGCTCGTCGCGACCCGCGCCCTCTTGTACTCGGGCAGGAGCGCGACGCGGAACTGGGGCCGCCAGTCGCTGCCGAACTCGAACGCGACGTAAAGCCGCGCTGGCTTGCGATCGCGCAGCAGGCGCTCGATGAAGTTCACGAAGCCGACGACCGCGTTCACCAGCGAGCCGTCCGGGGCTCGCACCTCGGGCATCGCATGGTATGCGCGGTACGCGAGGCTCGACGCGTCGATGAGGAGGGTCGGGGCTATGCGGGTGCCGCCGCGAAGACGTGGTCGAGCGCGGCGATGAACCGGTCGTTCTCCGCGGGCGTTCCGACCGACACGCGGAGGCAGCCGGCGCAGGCGGGCCACATCGAGATGTCGCGGATGAGGACGCTCTCCTCGAGGAACCGCGCATGCACGGCGGCGGGCGTCTCTCCCTTCACGCGGAACAGGACGAAGTTCGTCACCGACGGATAGACCTCGATAGCGTGGACCTTCCGAAGCGCCGCGTCGATGCGCGCGCGCTCACGATGACACTGTTCGACGCGTCGCGGGATCGAGGCGTCGTCTTTCGCGATCTTCGACGCGACCGCGTGTGTGAGCGTGCTCACGTTGTACGGCAGCTGTACGGCACGGAACAGCTCGGCCACGGCGGGATGCGTCACGAGGACGCCGACGCGAAGGCCTGCCGCTGCGCGGACCTTCGAGAACGTTTTGCTGATGACGATGTTCGGATGCGTCGCGAGCTCGGGCAGCAGCGTCCGGCCGGCGAAGTCGCTGTATGCCTCGTCGACGAGGACGAGCGTCTCAGGGTGCGCTTCGGCGACCGCGAGGATCGCGTCGAACGGGACCTCATTCCCGGTCGGGTTGTTCGGCGTCGTGAACACGACGATGTCCGCGCCGGCCTTCGCCGC
>JBKPCZ010000130.1:0-3843 GCA_046727665.1 Chloroflexota bacterium | reverse complement strand
CGCGCGACGAGGCCGACGAAGTCGACGAGCAGATCGCGCTTGAGCGCGCTGGCGGTGCCAAAGTCGACCGACGGCGAGAGGTCGAGGAGGAAGTGCGCCGTGATCTCGCGGTCCTCGAGGTACTCGCGGACGTGCGGCAGGTCGAGCCGCGCCGTGACGTTCCAGTCGATGTTGCGCACGTCGTCGCCGTGCACGTACTCGCGGATGTCGGCGAGGTCGAGGCCTTGTCCGCGGAAGATCGTGCGGTAGTCGCCCTGGAGCAGACCGTCCAGGCGCCGGACGATCGTCCAGTCGAGGCGGCGGAGCGTGCGCTCCGGCGCGCTGCTACCGGACGAGGGCATGACCCTGCATCGGCGCGGTGGGCACCGGGATGCGCTCCATCACCTTCGCGATGAGCGCGTCGGGTGTCACGTCGTCGGAGAGCGCCTCGTACGAAAGGACGATGCGGTGCCGGAGGACGTCGACGGCGACGTCGGCGATGTCCTGCGCGAGCACGTAGCTCCGCCCACGCATGAAGGCGAGGGCGCGCGCGGTGAGCACGATGTTGATCGACGCGCGCGGACTCGCGCCGTAGGTGATGTATTTCTGGATGTCCTGGACGCCGTACTCCTTCGGTGAGCGCGTGGCCGTGACGAGCCGAACGACGTACTCCATCAGCACCGGATCGACGAAGACCTTGTCGGCCTCGCGCTGCAGCCCGATGAGCTGCTCGCTGGTGAGCACGGGCTGTACCGCGGTGAGCGGACTCGTCATGCGTTCTACGACGACGAACTCGTCCATCTCGCTCGGATACGTGATGAGGACCTTCATCATGAAACGGTCGACCTGCGCCTCGGGCAGCGCGTAGGTGCCTTCGGTCTCGATCGGGTTCTGCGTCGCCATGACGAGGAACGGGTCAGGCACCTTGTGCGTCTCGCGGCCGATCGTGACCTGCCGCTCCTGCATGACCTCGAGCAGCGCGCTCTGCACCTTCGCCGGCGCGCGGTTGATCTCGTCCGCGAGGAGCAGGTTCGTGAAGACCGGACCGAGCGACGTCTGGAACTCGCCGTTCTTCTGGTTGTAGATGCGCGTGCCGACCAGGTCGGCGGGCACGAGGTCCGGCGTGAACTGGATCCGCTTGAACTCGCCGCTGATCGCCTGCGCCACCGTCTTCACGGCGAGCGTCTTCGCCAGACCGGGAACGCCCTCCACCAGGAGATGGCCGCGCGCGAGCAGCGCGACGACGATGCGCTCGAGCAGGTGATCCTGCCCGACGATGACCTTCTTGATCTCGAAGAGCAGGCGCTCCATCTGGCTGCCGGGCCGGACGCTCGTCGTCATTGCCGTTCCTTTCCCATTAGTCCGGTGGAATGCCGAGCCCGGCCGACGCCGAGTCGATCGTGACCGCGAAACCCACTCCGCTGAACACCTTACCTGCTGGGTTCACCAGCCCGGTGACGATACCCACGACGTCTCCCCTTTGATCCACGAGCGGTCCGCCCGAGCTGCCCGCGTTCACCGCGGCGTCGAACTGGATGAGCCCGGTGATCGGCTGAGGCAGGTTGGGCGCGGTCATCGATCGGTCGAGGCCGGAGATGACGCCGGTCGAGAGCGAGCCGGTCAGCCCGAACGGGTGCCCGATGACGAACGCCGGATCGCCGATCGAAAGCGCTCCAGGATTTCCGAGCGTCGCGGGCTGGAACAGCGCCGGAGGCGCCAGCGCGCGGAGCACCGCGATGTCGCGGTCGGGCAGACGCGCCACGACCTCGACCGTCGAGCTCGTCCCGTCGTTGAACATCACCCTGATGTCGGTGCCGCCCTCGATGATGTGCAGGCTGGTGAGGATGTCGGCCATGTCGTCGACGATCACCCCGGCGCCGCTGCTCGGCTCGCCGTTCGACCCCCTGGCGCTGACCTGCACGACTGAAGGGGCGACGTGCTGATAGATGGCTGCGGCGAGCTGCGGGGTCGGCTGGGGTGTCGGCTGCTCCTGTTCGGCCCGCAGGGCGACGAGCCCGCCGGTCTGGACCGCCGACACGAGAAGCCAGGTGAGCAGCAGCAGCGACACGAGCGCGAACGGCGCTCGCAAGCGCGCAATGACCCGCTGGCGCAGCGGAACGCGTGGCGCAGGCTCGGGCGGCGCAGCGGGGTCCGGTACGTCCCCTCGCGGGAACTGGCCGTACGGTCGATCGGACCTCGACGGCGTCATGCGGTGCAGCCAGTCTAGGCCCGCGTCTCCGGGGCGATCTATGAGTTGGTTAAGGAATCGGTGCCGGCGCTAGATGGCGTTGAGCGTCACAAGGCCTCGCTAGTCGGAGATCGGCACCATGTAGCCCTGGCCGCGCATCGTCGCGAGGACGTTCGGGCGGCGCCAGTCGTCCTGCAGCTTGCGTCTCAGGTCGCGGATGTGGCGATCGACGAGGTTACTGTTCGGCTCGGCATCGGCGCCCCACACCGAGTCGATGATGTCCTCGCGCGACACGACGCGCCCCGCGTTCGCAACGAGCACGTACAGGAGTCCGCGCTCGAGCGGTGTGAGGTGCGGTGCGTTGCCGTCCAGCGCGATGTGCCCGTTGGTTACGTCGACGTGGAGCTTTCCGACCTTCACGCCGCCATCGAGCTCGGGCAGCCGGCCGGTCGCGCGATGGATCGCCTGGCTCGCGCGGATCACCAGCTCGGCCGGGTCGAACGGAACGCGGAGGATCTCGGTGGCCCCAAAGCCGATCGCCGAGAGGGCGCCCCGCATGCCGTGGTTTCGGGTCAGGACCAGCACGGGACGGTTCGTCTTCACCAGCTCGGCGACCGCGGTCGCGAGCCCGCCGTCGGCGGCGGCTTCGTCGAGGACCGCGAGGTCACACCCCGCGTGCCCGACCTCCCCGATCGTCATCTCGCGGGTGGTCGCGCGGATGTGCGTGAGGGCCAGCGTAACCACGCCCGCCAAAGGTGGGCGCACGACGAGCGCGACCAGAAAAGGCGGACGATTCTGAACGTCTTTCATGATTAGGTGCCCTAACTAGACTCGCTTGATGGTCCGTAACGAAAGCCCCCAGAAAGTCCGTATACGAACGTAGCGTCACGCTTCTCAGTGCCACGGATCACCCAGCGCGAGCGCGACGTGCTGCGTCGGGTCGTCTCCGGGGCATCGAACAAGGCCATCGCCGACGACCTGGGCATCGGCGAGCAGGCCGTGAAAGGCCACATCTCGCGACTGTTCCTGAAGTTCCGGGTCGAAAGCCGAGCCGGACTGGCGGTCGCGGCCATGAGCCACGAGGTCGATCAGCGGTCACTCGCGGCGCGGGAGCTCGAGCTCCTCGCTCAGGAGGAGCATGAGGACGCGCTACGCGCTCGGGCGAAGCTGCTCGCGTCGCTCATCGGCAGGGATCCCGCGGTGGTCATCAACAAGCGTGCCCGCATCCTCCTTGCGAATCCCGCGTTCCAGCGTGTCTTCGCGGCCGCGCTCTACCAGGACGAGCTGGGCGTGAAGCTACCCGCTGACGCGACGCCCCTGGCCCGCGCCGCGGCCGGCCGGCCGGCCTCGCTGCGCTTCAAGCTCGCCAGCGGCCCGCGCCGCGGCAGCTGGTGGCGGGCGACGGCGCAGGTCATCGCGATCGACAAAGCCCGGAGCGTGACCGTCGTCATCTTCTTTCAGGTCGCCGCCCGTCGGGGTCGTTAGCGGCTGCGCTCCTCCGCCGGAAGCTGAGCCAGCCGGCCGTGCAGCAGGCCCGAGCGCAGTGCCTCGATCGTCACGCCGTCCGTCTCGCTCCAGTCGTGACCCGCGGCCTTCGCGTCGAAGGCGCAATACGCCCAGCGACCGGCGACGACGGTCAGGGTATCGGATGGAGACTTGCGCTCCGGCGAGATATG